>NZ_OZ257125.1:4920000-5073662 GCF_965279055.1 Hydrocarboniphaga sp.
ACCTCGATGTCGGCTCATCACATCCTGGGGCTGTAGCAGGTCCCAAGGGTCCGGCTGTTCGCCGGTTAAAGTGGTACGCGAGCTGGGTTCAGAACGTCGTGAGACAGTTCGGTCCCTATCTGCCGTGGGCGTTCGAAGTTTGAGAGGAGTTGACCTTAGTACGAGAGGACCGGGTTGAACGTATCTCTGGTGTTCCAGTTGTCACGCCAGTGGCATCGCTGGGTAGCTAAATACGGACGGGATAACCGCTGAAAGCATCTAAGCGGGAAGCCCACCTCAAGATGAGACTTCGCAGAGCTTTAAGCTCTCTTAAGAGCCCTTCTAGACTAGGAGGTTGATAGGCGCCATGTGGAAGTGCAGTAATGCATGTAGCTAAGGCGTACTAATTGCTCGTGAGGCTTGACCATATAACGCTCAAGCATTTTTTAACCGTCATCGCACCTTTGTGCCTTGAGAACAAAACGCTTACGCAACATCGTGTTGACTACAAACCAAATTCGAGCTTCTTGGACACCATAAACCAAGAACTCAGCCAGTTTGCCTGGCGGCATTAGCGAGTTGGAACCACCCGTTCCCATCCCGAACACGGAAGTGAAACGACTCAGCGCCGATGATAGTGTGGCAATGACCATGCGAGAGTAGGACACTGCCAGGCTCTTAATACCAACCCCCTCAACGTGTAGTCGTCGAGGGGGTTTCTTTTTGGCGGCGGGAAAAGTCGCTTCTGATGTGAAGCGCTGCACCAAGCCCGTTTCGCTCCTGTGAACCGCAGCACGGGCTTGAACACACAACACGACCACGCTTTGCAAGCCGCCATGAAGCGGCTTACTGCGGGGATCGCGTCATGAACAGCCAATTCAACTTGCGGCAATGGTTTCTGGCATTAATGCTTTTGTCGTTCTCGAGCCTGGGATGGGCCGCGGTCAATATCAACACCGCCGACGCAAAGACCATCGCCAAAGAACTCGACGGGGTCGGTGAGAAAATGGCGGCCGTGATTGTTGCCGAGCGTGCAAAAACGCCCTTTACCAGTCTGGATGACGTCGATAAACGGGTGAAAGGCTGGGGCAAGAAAACCAGCGAAAAGAACAAAGACAAAATCAAATTTGCTGACAAGTAACCCGCGACATTATTGAGCGGCGACCTTCGGCGTAAGTCGGGATCGCCGCTCTTTTCTTCTCAGTCGGCAGAAATATCGATCTCGAATAATTTTGGCCAACATTTGCCGGTAACGAAAAAATGGCCGGATTCCGGATCGAAAGCGATTCCGTTCAGAACATGTTCGCTCGCATTCCAACTGGCCGGCTTCTCGAACAGCGACGATAACCTGCTCAGATCAACCCAGGCGCGAACTTGCCCGCTGCCGGTCTGAATGACGGCGATCTTCGGGCTCATCCACACGTTGGCGTAGATCTCACCCCGCGCATACTCCAGCTCGTTGAGGCGTTCGACCGGATAAGCCTTTTCGGTGACGCTAATGCTGCCGGTGTCTTTCAGCGTTGCCGGATCAAGCTGGAACAGCTTGGAACTGCCGTCGCTCATTACCAGGCGTTCGCCACCTAGGGTCGGCATGTGGGTCAGGCCCCAACCTTCCCGCGGGATCTTGAAGCGGCGTTTCTCCCTGAGCTGGCGGTCGAAGATCATGCCCACGCCCTCGCGCCAGGTCAGCACGAAGACCTGATCGACCAGCGTGGTCAACCCTTCGCCGAACATCGCGGACGGAAGATTCAGCTGGCGCAACGTACGGCCCGTGCGCAGATCCTTGATGAAAACCTGGGATTGGCCATAGCCGCCGGTGCTCTCGTAAAGCTGTCCATCCCTGATTTCCAGTCCTTCGGTGAAGTGCCGGATGTCATGAGGGTATTTGGCGACGATGCGGTAGCCGAGGCTAGGCGTATCCGCTCCAGCGACCGTGGCCGAGTACAAAACCAGCAGACAAGCCCCGCCGAGCGCCTTCAAACCGCTTACAAGCCTCGGGAAAGCATAGGATTGTGAGGGAGTATTGACTTTTCTAGCCAAGTGCGTAAAGTTCCAAAATAGCGAAGAATGGGTTCTTCGTTAGCTTAATCTCAACAATGCTGGAACGTCTGTATAGACGGAGGATAGACACATGGCGGCGAAATCCAAAGCGGCGAAGAAGTCCTCGGCAAAGAAGGCGTCTAAGAAGACCGCCAAGAAGGCCGTGAAGAAAGTGGCAAAGAAGGCAGCTCCGAAGAAGGCCAGCAAAAAGGCCGTGAAGAAGGTTGCCAAGAAGGCGGCTCCGAAGAAGGCTGCGAAGAAGGTCGCCAAAAAAGCCACCAAGAAAGCCGCCCCGAAAAAGGCGGCTAAGAAGGTTGCCAAGAAGGCCGCCGGCAAGAAGACCAGCGTCAAGAAGGCCAAGGCTTCCGTCAAGAAGCTCGTCGCCAAGGCCAAGGGTACGGCCAAGAAGGCTCGCAAGTCCGTCAAGAAAGCAGTCGCGCCGGTTGTCGCGCCTGCCGAACCGGCGCTTGCTCCGGCTCCGACGCCGATCGTCTAAGCCTGTGGGCGGCACTGCCGCCTGCGCTTACGCCGCCAAAGACGCCCGGACACCACGTCCGGGTTGCTTTGTCGCTCAAGTTCACGAGCGGCAGTAGTCTCCGGCGCGTCTTACAATGTGTTGATTGCTCCGGCATTTCGGGGCCGCAACCCTTGGTGGCGCCGATGGACCGCAACCCATGATCCGCAGCATGACGGGCTATGCCCGCTCCGAAGCTCAAGGCCCCTGGGGTCGGCTGAGCTGGGAGATGCGCGGCGTCAATCATCGCTATCTCGACCTGCAGTTCAAGCTGCCGGACGATTTTCGTGCGCTCGAAAACGACTTCCGCAACCAGGCCAGCCCGCACGTGGCACGCGGCAAGGTCGAATGCGGCCTGCGCTACCAGCGCGACGGCGCGGCCGGCGGCTCGATCAGTATTGATGTGGGGCGATTGACCGACGTTCGCGATGCTTTGGATCTTATATCGCAGACGATAACGGCTGTTGCCTTGCCCGACGCGCTACGGGTGTTGGCGTATCCGGGTGTCACCCGGGAGGAGACGGCCGACACGGCACCGCTGCAAAAAGCCGCGCGCAGCCTGTTCGAGCAAACGCTGAAAGATTTCACCGACACCCGCAGTCGCGAAGGCCAGCGGCTCGGCGAGTTTCTGCTGGAGCGCTGCGATGCCCTGCTGGTTCTGGCCGGGCAGGTTCGCGACCGTTACGTGCAGGTCCGCGGCCTGTGGTGGGAGCGCATGCGCGCCCGCGCCCGCGAACTCGGCGTCGAGCTCGACCCGGGGCGGCTCGAACAGGAACTCGTCGTCGCGCTGCAACGCCTGGACGTCGAGGAAGAAATCTCGCGCCTGCTGTCGCACTTGCTGGAAGTGCGGGCGACCCTGGACCGGCCCGAGCCGGTCGGCCGGCGCCTGGACTTCCTGATGCAGGAACTCAATCGCGAAGCCAATACCTTGTCGTCCAAATCCCAGGACGCCGACATGACCCGGTACGCGGTCGAGATGAAAGTCAGCATCGAGCAGATGCGCGAACAGGTGCAGAACATCGAGTGATGTCTGGGCGCAGCCTGGCCCGCGACAGGCTTTGTCTGTTGTGACTTCCCCCGGTCGAGCGTGTAGTTAGCTTTCACCATGTGCTCAGCCCGTCGATGGATGCCCTGATCGGTGCGCGGGCGTGTGATCCGCGGCGAGCTGGATCACGCGGACGATGGTGGCGTTATCAGCCGCAGCGAAGCCATCGCGCAGGTGTTGCAGATGACCGTGCGCGAGGCCGGCGATTTCTTCGTAGAAGAATCCAGCGTCCCGCGCACACTTTGCCGATTTTCTGCTGGCGCTGTGCCCCTGCGCGCGCTCACCGTCCGTGACCGGCGACTGTCACTGATCCTGATCGCCGATTCTCGTGCGTTCTGATCAGTAAGTTGCACAGGACGCGACCGGCAAGTACCAGCCCTGAGCTGACGGCCGAAGACCATGATTGACTGATCTGAAAACGGTCATTCGTGGTGTTGGTATCTGCCTCGCCGCGTTGATGGTCGGTGAGATGGACGTCTTGACCCGTCCCGGTTATGCCTACTATCGAATTCGTTCAAGAGCGGCGTTACGTAATCGTCCGGCCGTAGTACAAGCTTTGCTAGCCGAAAGTTGTGCACGAGGTGCCCTATCCGTCGGCAACATGCCTAGTCGCCAAAGAGCGAGCGCGGAGGAGAAAGCGATGAACGCCAGCGTCAAAGAGGCACCGGTGGTATCGAAGCGGACCACTTGCGGTATTTGCGAAGCCTCTTGCGGCCTGGTCGTCGAGGTGCGTGGCGATGAGGTCCTAAGCATCCGGCCGGATGCTCAGCACCCTAGCTCAGCTGGCTTTGCGTGCTCCAAGGGCACCCAGTTTCATCATGTCCGCAACGATCCGGATCGGGTGACGCAGCCGCTTCGGCGTGCAGCCAACGGTGAGCTGGAACCGATCAGCTGGGATCAGGCGCTCGACGAGATCGGCAGCCGGCTGCGAGCCGTCATCAAGAACAACGGGACGCAAAGCGTCGGCGTGTATCTAGGCAATCCCATCGTCTGGAACTACGCCGCGTTTGCAACCGCCCTCGGCGTGGCGGCCGCGCTCAAGACCAAGCACACGTTTCTCGCGGCATCGCTCGATATCAACAATTACTACGTCGTCAACCAGCTGCTGTACGGCAACAATTTTCTGACGCTGTTCCCGGATGTTGCGCGTACCCAGTTCATGCTGATCCTGGGGTCCAACCCGGTGGTGTCCCACGGCAGCATGATGACCGTCGGCCATGTTCGCGAGGCGCTGCAGGACGTGGTCCGTCGTCGTGGCAGAGTCGTGGTAGTCGATCCGCGCAGGACGGAGACTGCCGAGCTTTTTGAGCATGTGCCGATCCGGCCCGACGCTGACGCCTGGCTGCTGGCAGCGATGATCCGTCTTCTGTTCGAGGAGGGATTGGTTGCGCAGAACACCATTGCCTCGCGAGTGAACGGTTTGCCGTTCCTGAAGGAATTGGTCGACGTCGCCACATTGAAACGGGCCTCTGTCGAGACACGGATTCCGGCCGACCGCATCGCTCAGCTCGCGCGCGACTTCGTCGCCGCGACAAGCGCCTCGTGCTACTGCCGCTGGGGATCTTCGCTGGGGCAGTTCTCAACGCTGACCAAGTATCTGGTCGATGCACTGAATCTGGTGACCGGCAACTTCGACCGCCCCGGCGGCGTCGTCTGCGGCCACTCAATGATCGACATCGAAAAGCTCATGAAGGACACCGGGCAGGTCGGCTATGACCGCTGGCGCTCGCGCGTGGAAGGTGTGCCGGAGGTGGCCGGCAGCGCGCCGATCGCCACAATGTCCGCCGAGATCGAAACACCCGGTGAAGGGCAGCTCAAGGCGCTGCTGGTGTCGCACGGCAACCCTGCGGCCTCGGGACCGGGTGGGCGCCGCCTGGAGAAAGCGCTCGGCGGGCTTGACCTGCTGGTCTCGATGGACCCCTATCTGACCGAAACCAGCCGCCTCGCGCATTACGTATTGCCGCCGACGTTGTGGATCGAGCGCGAAGGCTTTCCCATCTTCACGATGTCGCACACCGCGGTGCCGTACGCCCAATGGTCCGAGGCGGTAGTGCCACCGCCGCCTGGTGTCCGGGATGACTGGTGGATTCTCGATCAGATCTGCCGACGCATCGACATCGTGCCGTCGCCGTTCGCCGTGGTCAGGGCGCTGGGCAAGGTCGGCATCCGCTTTTCACCGCAGACCCTCGTGGACGCTTTCCTGCGACTCGGGCCCATGGGCGACTGGTTCGGTCTCCGCCCCAAGGGTTTCAACCGCGCCAAGCTGGTGCGCGATGGAGCCGGGGTCAAGTTGCACGATCATCCGCCCACTGGCGTGCTGGGCAAGCGCTTGGAAACGCATGACCACAAGGTGCATCTGGAGCACTCGGTGATACATGACGAGATGCAACGTCTGGCGTCGCGCCCGACGGTCGACGCGGCCTATCCGCTGTTCATCATCAGCGTGCGCGAGCTGCGTTCGCACAACACCTGGCTGCACAACATTCCGAAGCTAATGGCGGGTGATCGCTTCCAGCGACTGCGAGTGCACCCGACCGACGCCAGGGCCCACGACATTCGCAGCGGCGACCGGGTCCGTGTCGAGTCTGCATACGGTGCAATCGAAGTCATGGCCTGGGTCAGCGACGAAGTGATGCCCGGGACCGTCGGCCTGCCGCATGGCTGGGGTCATCGTGGCGGGTGGAAACGCGCCGTTGCTGCCGGCGGTGCCTGCTTCAACGACCTGACGTCCGACGCCGCCGGCCAATCGGATCGGCCGTCGGGCCAGCCGCAGCTCACCGGCGTCCCGGTACGAATCATCGGCCTGGGTCGCAGTGAATCGAACGAGCCGCAGGCGACCGAGGAAAGCCCATGCCGTTCGTGATCGCTGCACCTTGTGTCGCTGACTATTCCTGCGTTGAAGTCTGCCCGGTCAACTGCATTTCGCCGCGCCCAGACCAACCCGGGTTCGAAAAAACGGAGCAGCTGTACATCAATCCCAGCCTCTGCATTCATTGCGAAGCCTGCGTCGAGGCCTGCCCCGTCGGTGCGATCTTCGAGGCCAAGGCACTGCCCAAGAAATGGAAGGATTACGCGCGGATCAATGCCGAGTACTTCGAGAGGGTCGAGGAATGACCGCGGAACGACGAGTACTGCGGGTCGCGATCGTCGGGGCAGGACCCTCCGGGATGTACGCGGCCGGGCATCTGTTGCGTCAGCATGAGGTTACGGTGGAAGTGGATGTCTTCGATCGCTTGCCGACCCCATGGGGGCTGGTGCGAAACGGCGTAGCGCCAGACCACCCGGAGAAAAAAGGGGTGACCCGCGTTTTCGAGCTGACCGCCGCGATCCCGGGATTCCGCTTCTTCGGAAATGTCGAAATCGGTCGTGATGTACAGGCGGCCGAACTACGGGATTGGTACGACGCGGTGATCTACGCCTATGGCGCAGCGGCTTCGCGGCCTGCGGGCGTCCCCGGCAGTGACCTGCCGGGCTGTGGCTCCGCGACCGACTTCGTCAACTGGTACAACGGCCACCCTGATCACTCCGGCAGAACTTACGACTTCTCGACCGAGCGCGCAGTGATCATCGGTAATGGCAACGTTGCGCTCGACGTCGCTCGTATCCTGAGTCTGAGCTGCGATGAGTTGAAGCGCACCGACATTGCCGGGCATGCACTTGAGGCCTTGAGTCGTAGCCGTATCCGCGAGGTCGTCGTCATGGGAAGGCGCGGTCCCCAGTACGCTGCGTTCAACAATCCCGAGTTGGCAGAGCTTGGACATCTTGAAGGTGTCGATGTGTCGGTCGGCCCCGACGGCGTCGTCGATGAGGCAATTGCCAACGCGGGCGGTCTTTCCTGGGAAGCGCGCCGCAAGCTCGAAACACTGCGGAGTTGGAGTGCTCGACAAGCCGGGCCTGCGCGACGCATCCGGCTGCAGTTTCTGGCTACTCCGGTTGAAGTTGTCGGGGATCGCCGTTGCGAAGCAATACGTTTCGAGCACAACCAAGCGATGCAGGCCCGAAGGGAAGTGCAGGCACCGAGCAGTTGCGAGCTGCTGGAGACCGGCCTCGTGCTTTTTGCGATCGGGTTCCGGGGATGTGAGTTGCCAGGTGTGCCGTTCGACTCGGCAACCGGCACGGTCCCCCACCAAGCACAGCGAGTGAAGGGACTGGACCGCGGTGGCACCTATGTGACGGGATGGATCGCCCGCGGTCCGAGCGGAATCATCGGCTCCAACAAGCTGTGTGCTCATCGCGCAGTCGATGCCCTTTTCGAAGACTTCCGATCAGGGCGTATCGGCACCGATCTCGTATCGAGCGCCCGCGAGGTTGCGGACGTACTTCAAAAGCGATCAATTGGTGTGGTCAGCTACAGAGGCTGGCAATCCATCGACGAGGCCGAGCTGTCGGCAGGCGCCGGGATCGATCGTCCGCGCCTGAAGCGGACTGACTGGTCCGAGCTGCTTGCCACTGCGCGTCCTCACGGATTGTGACTGCTTGGCCCGATTAGCTTTCGAAGGGCATGGAGCAGACGATCCCGACGGGTAGCCTCTAGTACATGAGCGTCTCGGGTTAGTCGGCAGAATGCTCACCGGCCGTCAGGCGCGCGATCTGCTGATCACGAAGTACGAGAACAGCCGCTCAACTGAGTGACAATCCGCAGCCCCAAAGAATCCCCCTCCGGCGGCCTCGAACCCGCTTAGTTGAAGGCGACGCGAAGGTTGCGGACGTTCCGAATTGCTGTTCGACATCGCTGGACCAAAGCGCAAAACAAGGCTCGTCTTCAGACCGGGGAAAGCTCGCGCTGACCAGACTCGGCGCGCCGCTTCACCAGTACGGCATCCGTGCGAAGCCGCTGATTGCGGCGGCCTGCCACTGCGGCGATGCCCCGTGCTTGTTCTCAAGGAAAGGAATCCATGCCCCAGAAAAAGAAACACGCCCGCGCTGAGCCGGCCTCGAAAAAACCGCCATCCAAGTCCGTTCCCTTGACCGGTGAAGCCATCCCCAGCGCGTTGGCGACGGTGGGCGGGCCTTCCACCGCGCAGATCGATCCGGCAGCCGCCACGACCAGGCCACAGAAGAATGCGGTCCGGCAAAAGGCCGGCGCCCAGGTGATGGCTCAGGCGCAGCCATTCAACGCACTGAAAGCCGGCGAGCACGGTTACGACAACGCGCACGCGCCGCGGGCCGGCACCGCCGTGGCATCGCCGAATCCTTTGGCAACGGCGAGCACGCAGACCGAGTCGAGCGCATCGGCGAAGACCGGCGGCGCCGCGGCCGCCGGCGTCAACGCCACCATCGACACGCTGGATCGCGTGCGCGTCGACTCGGCGGGCCAGGCGCTGACCACCAACATGGGCACGGCGATCAGCGACAACCAGAACTCTTTGAAGGCCGGCCTGCGCGGGCCGACGCTGCTCGAAGACTTCGTGCTGCGCGAGAAGCTCACGCACTTTGATCACGAGCGCATTCCCGAGCGCATCGTCCATGCGCGCGGGTCCGGCGCGCATGGCTATTTCGAGTGCTACAAGCCGCTCGGCAAGCTGACCAAGGCTGCACCTTTCGCGGCGGCCGGCAAGATCACGCCGGTGTTCGTGCGCTTTTCGACGGTGGCCGGCGAGCGCGGTTCCACCGATCTCGCGCGCGACGTTCGCGGCTTCGCGGTCAAGTTCTATACCGACGAGGGCAACTGGGACATCGTCGGCAACAACATCCCGGTGTTCTTCATCCAGGACGCGATGAAGTTTCCGGACCTGATCCACGCGGTGAAGCCCGAACCCCACAACGGCATTCCGCAGGCCGCGTCGGCGCACGACACGTTCTGGGACTTCGCCAGCCTGATGCCCGAGTCCACGCACATGCTGCTGTGGGTGATGTCGGACCGCGCGCTGCCGCGCAGCTATCGCACGATGCAGGGTTTCGGCGTTCACACCTTCCGGCTGGTCAACGAAGCCGGGAAGTCGGTGTTCTGCAAGTTTCATTGGAACCCGGTGGCCGGCACGCATTCCGTGGTCTGGGACGAGGCGGTGAAGATCAGCGGCGCCGACGCCGACTACCATCGCCGCGATCTGTGGGAAGCGATCGAGGCCGGCTCGTTCCCGGAATGGGAACTGTGCCTGCAGACGTTCACCGAGGAGCAGGCGGAACAGTTCAGCTTCGACGTGCTCGACGCCACCAAGATCGTGCCGGAGGAGCTGGTGCCGCTGGTTCCCGTCGGCCGCATGGTGCTGAACCGCAACCCCGACAACTTCTTCGCAGAAACCGAGCAGGTGGCTTTCGGTACCGCCAACGTGGTGCCGGGCATCGACTTCAGCAACGACCCGCTGCTGCACGGCCGGCACCACTCGTATCTCGACACGCAGCTCAGCCGCCTGGGCGGCCCGAATTTCCACGAGCTGCCGATCAACGCCTCGATCGCGCCGGTGCACAACAATCAGCGCGACGGCATCCACCGTCAGGCGATACCGCGCGGGCGTGTCGCCTACGAGCCGAATTCACTCGGCGGCGGTTGCCCGTTTCAGGCCGGCATGCGCGGCTTCACGACGTTTCCCGCGCCGGTGTTCGAAGACAAGCTGCGCGGCAAGCCGGAGAAGTTCGCCGATCACTACACGCAGGCGACTTTGTTCTGGAACAGCCAGACGCAGGTGGAGAAGAACCACATCATCGCCGCGTTCCGCTTCGAGCTGACGCGCGTGCAGGTGCAGGCGATCCGCGAGCGCGTGCTCGGCCTGCTGGCGAATGTGGCGGACGAGCTCGCTCAGGGTGTCGCCGCTGGTCTCGGCATTCCGGTGCCACCGGCCCAGCCGAGGGCGCTGGCGAACGCGGCCAAGCCCGAAGTCGAGGTGTCGAAGATGCTGTCGCTGTTCGCTCGTCCGGGCGATGGCAGCGCCACCGGCAAGAAGATCGCATTGCTGGTGTGCGATGGCGTCGACGGTGTGTCCTTGCGCGCCGTGCATCAGGCGCTGATCGAAGCCGGTGCCGCGCCGCGCTTCGTCGGCGCGAGGCTCGGCATCGTCAAGCCCGAATCGGGCCAGCCCATCCACGTCGAGATCACCACCGAAACCGCGCCGTCCGTGCTCTGGGACGCCGTGGTGATTCCCGGCGGCGAGGCGGCGCAGGCCAGCTTGTCGGCGCTCGGGCAGGTGAAGGAATTCCTGAAGGACCAATACCGCCACTGCAAACCGATACTCGCGCTGGGCGCATCGCGGCAGCTCATCGAGGCGGCCGGTTTACCGACGGTGCTTGCCGATGGCAGCCCCGATCTGGGAATCATCCAGGATGCGATGTCGGCGAAGGGGAAACGAAGGTCGGCCGGCGTGGACGCGTTCATCGCCGCACTGGCCAAGCATCGCTACTTCGATCGAGACATGGATCCGCCGTTGGTTTAGGCAGACAGGCAACGGGGCGCGGTGGCCCTTTGCCTTGCACGGCGAGGTCCGCCGCAGTTCGTTGGCGACGTCGTCTGGGCTTGGTATCGGCGCGGGTCGATGACGGCAGCCCCTTCTACCTTAGATTTGTTTCCGTGTCGGCAAGCCTAGGGGCGTGCCGATGAGGGATCCATGAATCGCCTGGCGACGGTCGTCGGAAGCGTTCACGCTACCGTTCGGGCGGACTGCCGAGCCCTTTTCCGCCGCCGGCTCTTCCGGTCCGCGCGCTTTGACCGCAAACTGCGCCGCCCGGCGTTGCTGCCGCCGCCGACAACCGAGCGTTTCGTGAGCCTCAACCCGACTTCCCCAGGCGGTCTGTTCATCCTGTCGGCGCCGTCCGGCGGCGGCAAGACCAGCCTCAGCCGCGCGCTGTTGCCCTACCTGGCGGCGCATGGCGTCAGCGCCGAAATCTCGGTTTCGTACACCACGCGCGCGCCGCGGCCCGGCGAGCAGCATGGCGTGCACTACCACTTCACCGACATGCCGGGTTTCCTGGCGATGGCGCAAGGCAACGAATTCCTTGAGCACGCCGAAGTCTTCGGCCGCCGCTACGGCACCGGGCGCGCCCGCACCCGGGCGCTGCTCGACGCCGGCCACGACGTCATCCTGGACATCGACTGGCAGGGCGCGCGCCAGGTTCGGCAGCAGCATCCGGCCGTGACCAGCATCTTCATCCTGCCGCCTTCGGCCGCTGAGCTCGAACGCCGGCTGCGTTCGCGCGGCACCGACAGCGACGACGTCATCGCCGGGCGCATGGCCGCTGCGCGCGAGGAGATGTCGCACCACGACGAATACGACTATCTGGTCATCAACCAGGATTTCGACAGGGCCGTGGCCGAACTCGGCGCGATCCTGCTGGCGCCGCGGCTGCAGGCGGCGCGCCAGCGCAGCGGCCACCAGGCGCTGATCGAGGATCTGCTGGCCTCGCCCGGGCAAATCGGCTAAACTCGCCGCCCTTTTCCGCTGCCAGAGTTGTGCACATGGCCCGCGTTACCGTCGAAGATTGCCTCGATAAGATCCCCAACCAGTTCGAACTGACCCTGGTCGCAGCCAAGCGCGCCCGTCAGCTCGCCCGCGGCGCCGAAGCGCGCCTGCCCTGGGGCAACCACAAGTCCACCGTGCTGTCGCTGCGTGAAATCGCCGACGGACATGTCGGCAAGGACGTCCTCGCCGAGCAGGATCTGCCGGCGATCCAGCAGCCCAAGGTCGACCTCGAGCCGCTCGACGCCAGCTTCGATCTTTAAGCTGTCCTCTTGCGTGCAAGCATGCTGTAGCGAGGCCGGCTTATTGCCGGCCTTGTCGTTTGCGAACGCGTCCGCGCTGCCGTCGTCCCTTTCAAAAAGTACTTAATGCCCACACGTCTCGAACTTGCCAACGCGATCCGCGCCCTCTCGATGGACGCGGTGCAGAAAGCCAACTCCGGCCACCCCGGCATGCCGATGGGCATGGCCGACATCGCCGAAGTGCTGTGGAACGACTACCTCTCGCATCATCCGGCGGACCCGAAGTGGTTCAACCGCGACCGCTTCGTCGTCAGCAACGGCCACGGTTCGATGCTGCTGTATTCGCTGCTGCATCTGAGCGGCTACGGCCTGACGATCGATGATCTGAAGAACTTCCGTCAGCTGCACAGCAAGACGCCGGGCCATCCCGAGCAGTACGTGACGGCCGGCGTCGAAACCACCACCGGCCCGCTGGGCCAGGGCCTGGCGAACGCGGTCGGCATGGCGATCGCCGAATCGGTGCTCGGCTGGCAGTTCAACCGCGACGGCTTTCCGGTCGTCGATCACTACACCTACGTCTTCGCCGGCGACGGTTGCCTGATGGAGGGCATCAGCCACGAGGCCTGCTCGCTGGCCGGTACGCTCGGCCTGGGCAAGCTGATCGTGTTCTACGACGACAACAACATCTCGATCGACGGCGAAGTGCATGACTGGTTCGCCGACGACACGCCCGGCCGCTTCGAAGCCTATGGCTGGCAGGTCGTGCGCAAGGTCAACGGCCACGACCCGGCCGAGATCAAGCTGGCGATCGAAACCGCGCGCGCGTCCAAGGACAAGCCGACGCTGATCTGCTGCAAGACCGTCATCGGCTTCGGCTCGCCGAACAAGGCCGGCAAGGAGTCCTCGCATGGCGCGCCGCTGGGCGCCGAGGAGATCGCCAAGACCCGCGAGCAGCTGGGCTGGCCGCATGCGCCGTTCGAGATTCCGCAGGACATCCGCGACGGCTGGAACACCATGGAGAAAGGCGCGACCGCGCAACGCGTGTGGAACGCGCTGTTCGATCGCTACGCCGCCGAGTATCCGAAGGAAGCCGCCGAACTGCGTCGCCGCATCGCCGGCAAGCTGCCGGAAAACTGGGCGGAAACCGTCGCTCACCTGCATTCGACTTTCCTCGCCGTCGACAAGCCGGTGGCGACGCGTAAAAGCTCGCAGAACGCGCTCAACCTGATCGCGCCGCAGCTGCCGGAATTCCTCGGCGGCTCGGCGGATCTGACCGATTCCAACCTGACTCGCTGGGAAGGCGCGCTGACCAGCAAGCCGGCTCGCGTGTTCGGCAATTACATCTCCTACGGCGTGCGCGAATTCGGCATGGCGGCCGCCATGAACGGCATGCTGCTGCACGGCGGCCTGATCCCGTTCGGCGGCACCTTCCTGGTGTTTTCTGACTATTCGCGCAACGCGGTACGCATGGCCGCGCTGATGAAGATCGGCGTGATCCACGTATTCACGCACGACTCGATCGGCCTGGGCGAAGACGGCCCGACGCACCAGCCGGTGGAGCATGTTTCGGCGCTGCGCCTGATTCCGAACCTGGAAACCTGGCGCCCGGCCGACGCGTTCGAAACCGCGATCGCCTGGCAGGCGGCCGTCGAGCGCCGCAATGGCCCGACCGCGCTGGCGCTGTCGCGGCAGAACCTGCCGCCGCAGCCGCATCCGGCCGGGCAGGCCGAACAGATTTTGCGTGGCGGCTACGTCGTCCACGAGCCGCTCGGCAGCTTCGAGGCGGTGATCATCGCCACCGGCTCGGAAGTCTCGATCGCCGTCGACGCGGCGAAGAAACTGGCCGACGCCGGCCACGCGGTGCGCGTCGTATCGATGCCCTGCGCCGAGCGCTTCCTGAAGCAGGACGCGGCCTACCGCACGAGCGTGTTGCCCAAAGGCTCCAAGCGCCTCGCGGTCGAAGCCGGCGTTACGCAGTACTGGCGCGGCTTCGTCGGCGACGACGGCGACGTGATCGGCGTCGACAGCTTCGGCGAATCGGCGCCCGCGCCGGCGCTGTTCGAGCACTTCGGGCTCACCGTTTCCAACATCGTTTCGCGCGTGCAGGCCTTGATCGGCTGAAGCGTCGCTCCCACCTTTGTCGTCAACGTTTGGCTAATCAAGAGGATCGAGACATGGCAGTGAAAGTAGGCATCAACGGCTTCGGCCGCATCGGCCGCAACGTGCTGCGCGCCGCAGTGCAGAATTTCGGCGACATCGAAATCGTCGCGATCAACGACCTGCTCGAGCCCGACTATCTCGCCTACATGCTCAAGTACGATTCCGTGCACGGCCACTTCAAGGGCGAAGTCTCGATCGAAGGCGGCGCGCTGATCGTCAACGGCAAGAAGATCCGCCTGACGCAGGAACGCGATCCGCTGAACCTGAAGTGGAACGAAGTCGGCGCCGACGTCGTCATCGAATCCACCGGCCTGTTCCTCGACAAGGCCACCGCGCAGAAGCACATCGACGCGGGCGCGCCGAAAGTCATCCTGTCGGCGCCGTCGAAAGACGACACCCCCATGTTCGTCTACGGCGTCAATCACAAGACCTACGCCGGCCAGCAGATCATCAGCAACGCCTCGTGCACGACCAACTGCCTGGCGCCGTTGGCCAAGGTCATCAACGACAAATGGGGCATCAAGCGCGGCCTGATGACCACGGTGCACGCCACCACCGCGACGCAGAAGACCGTCGACGGTCCGAGCAGCAAGGACTGGCGCGGCGGTCGCGGCATTCTCGAGAACATCATTCCCTCGTCCACCGGCGCGGCCAAGGCCGTCGGCGTGGTGATTCCGGAGCTCAACAAGAAGCTCACCGGCATGAGCTTCCGCGTGCCGACCTCCGACGTTTCGGTTGTCGATCTGACCGCCGAGCTGGAAAAGCCGGCGACGTATGAAGAGATCAAGGCCGAAATGAAGGCGCAGTCCGAAGGTGCGCTCAAGGGCATCCTCGGCTACACCGAAGACAAGGTCGTCGCCACCGACTTCCGCGGCGACGCCCGCACCTCGATCTTCGACGCCGACGCCGGCATCGCGCTCGACAGCACCTTCGTCAAGCTGGTCAGCTGGTACGACAACGAGTGGGGCTACTCCAACAAGTGCCTGGAAATGGCGCGCGTCGTAGCCGCGAAGTAATCGCCGCGTTTCGAATGAGACCCCTCCTTTACCGGAGGGGTTTTCGCTTGCACAGCCTTATGGAACACACATGAATTTTCTCCGCCTCGCTGATCTCGATCTGACCAACCAGCGCGTGTTCATCCGCGCCGACCTCAACGTGCCGCAGGACGACACCGGCGCGATCACCGAAGACACGCGCATCCGCGCGTCGATTCCCGGCATTCAGCTGGCTTTGAAGAAAGGCGCGGCGGTGATGGTCACCAGCCATCTGGGCCGTCCGACCGAAGGCGAGTTCAAGCCGGCCGATTCGCTGGCGCCGATCGCCAAGCGCATGAGCGAGCTGCTCGGCCAGGAAGTGAAGCTGATCCAGAACTGGGTCGACGGTGGTTTCACCGTCAAGCCGGGCGAAGTGGTGCTGCTCGAGAACTGCCGCTGCAACAAGGGCGAGAAGAAGAACAGCGAAGAGCTCGCAAAAAAAATGGCGCTGCTGTGCGACGTCTACGCCAATGACGCCTTCGGCACCGCGCATCGCGCCGAGGCCACCACGGTGGGTCTCGCGCTCGCGGCGAAAGTTGCCTGCGCCGGCCCGCTGGTGGCCGCCGAACTGGAAGCGCTCGGCAAGGCGCTGGGCAATCCGAAGCGCCCGCTGGTGGCGATCGTCGGCGGTTCCAAGGTCTCGACCAAGCTGACGATTCTCGACGCGCTCGCCGACAAGGTCGACCAGCTGGTCGTCGGCGGCGGCATCGCCAACACCTTCCTGCTCGCGGCGGGCAAGCCGATCGGCAAATCGCTGGCCGAAAAAGATCTGGTGCCGGAAGCCAGGCGCATCATCGACAAGCTCGCCCAGCGCGGCGCCTCGGTGCCGATCCCGACCGACGTGGTCACCGCGACCCGGTTCGCCGCCGATGCCGCGCCGAGCGTGAAGTCGGCCGATGACGTGGCCGACGACGACATGATCTTCGACATCGGCCCGGATACCTCGGCGCAGCTCGCCGAGATCATGGCCAAGGCCGGCACCATCGTCTGGAACGGACCGGTCGGCGTGTTCGAGTTCGACTCGTTCGCGGCCGGCACGAAGTCGCTGGCCGAGGCGATCGCCAGGTCCAGCGCGATGTCGATCGCCGGCGGCGGCGATACCGTCGCGGCGATCGCCAAGTTCGGCATCGAGAAGGACGTCGGTTACATCTCGACCGCCGGCGGCGCGTTCCTGGAATTCCTCGAAGGCAAGAAGCTGCCGGCGGTGGAAGCGCTGGAGCAGCGCTTCAAGGGCTGAGCTTCGCCGCTGTCATTCCCGCGAAAGCGGGAATCCTGCGCGGATATCACCGCTCTCCGTTGATCCCGAGTGGCCGCGACGCGGCGTATCGTCGGAATCCGGCACGAAAGTGCGGTCGCCTCCCTCGATACGCGGGCAAAGCCCGCTACTCGGGACGAACGGAGTTTTGTTGTGGCGGCTTAAAACGGCGGATCACGACCCTACATGGGCTGGCGTTGAGCCCGTTCATCCCGCGTAGCGGCGTAGCGGCGTATCGAGGGACGCATCTCCCGCGCGCGCAGGGCGGTTCGTGACCTGCCGCTATTGTCCGGCTCAAACCGTCGCCGTCACCACGATTTCGATCTTCCACTCCGCCAGCGCGAGCCGCGCCTGCACGGTCGCGCGCGGCGGGGTGTGGCCTTGAGCGACCCAGCCGTCCCAGACGTCGTTCATCGCCGCGAAGTCGGCGATGTCGGCCAGAAAAACCTCGGCACGCAGGATGCGCGTCTTGTCGCTGCCGGCCTGCGCCAGCAAGGCGTCGATCGACGCCAGCACCTGCGCGGTCTGGCCGCGAATGTCGGCGCTGGCATCGTCGGCGACCTGGCCGGCCAGGTAGGCAACGCCGTTGTGAACGGCCATCTCGGACATGCGCCGCCCCACCTCGAAACGCTGGATCATCGAACGGGCTCCTGCGGTTGAAGCGCTCATTCTATTGCGGCTGCGCGCGCAAGCCGCGCTGCATGAGCACGCCGACCACGACGAACAGCACCGCCGCGCTGAGCGCCAGCGACCAGTGGATGCCGATGCGCTGTCCGACCAGGCCGACGGTGATGCCGCTGAACGTGCGCATGCCCATCGCGAACATGTTGTAGACGCCGATCGCGCGGCCGCGCATTTCGGCCGGCGCCTCCAACTGCACCAGGGTCTGCGCCATCGAGTTGAAGGCCAGTTCGACGAAGCCGGTGAAGAACAGCAGCAGCAGGGACAGCGGGTAGAACGGCAGCAGCGCGAAGGTGCCCAGCGACAGGCACCAGATCATCGCCAGCACACAGGCGGTGCGCGCCGCCGGCCGCAGCAGGTTGCGGCTTTCCAGCAAAACGCCGGCAACCAGCGCGCCGGCCGCATCGGCGGCGAGCAGGGCGCTGTACGACAGGTCCGCATGCGTGTGACCGAGGTCCTGCGCGAAGCCCGGCATCTGCGCCTGGTAGGCGTTGCCGATGAACAGCGAAGCCGAGCCGGCGAGTGCGGTCATCGACACGATCACGCGGTTGCTGCCGACTTCGCGAAGGGTGCTCCAGATGTCGCCGAAGCCGCGGATCGCGCGACGCGCCACGCTCGCACCGGCCGCGCGAAACTGAGGCCCGTAAGGCGCGGCGATCAGCCAGATGATGAAAGGCAGATACAGCAGCGCATTCGCCAGAATGCCGAACGACGGGCCGAGCAGCAGCAGGAAAGCACCGCCGACCGCGGGGCCGGCGAGCAGGCCGAGCTGGCGCGAGGTCGCCGTCAGCCGCACCGCGCTCTGCAGATGCGCAGGCCCGACGATGTCGTGCAGCAGCACCTGCGAGGCCGGGCCCCAGAGCACGCCGGCGCAGCCATGCAGGATCAGCAGCAGCGCCGCATGCCACAGCTGCAGCGAGTCGTTCAGGAACAGCAGACCCCAGGCCACCGACACCGCGCTGAACAGGCCCATGCCGAGCTGGATCATGCGGCGCGGATCGTAGCGGTCGGTCAGCAGGCCGGAGTACACCGAAAACAGCAGGAACGGCAGCCAGTGGGAAATCACCGCGAAGCCGCCCAGCGCCGGCGAATGAAATTTCTGGAAACACACCCAGTAGCTGATCACGTGCTCGATGCTGTCGGCCATCATCGCCATCGCCGACCAGGCGAAATACTGGCGATAGCCGGGATGGCGCAGCGCGGCGAAAGCGACGGCGGGAGCGGCGGTGGAAGTCGACACGATACGGGCGCTGCGACGATCGGACGGCCATGATGCCAGCTTGAAAAGGCGGCGACCGCTAAGATCATTCCGCAGAGGGCCTCTGCCGATCCTGGCGGATGGCCGTTGAACACACAGGGAGTGACGATGAAACATACGTCGAAGCGGTTCGCGATCTGGCTGGTGCCGATGCTGGCGCTGCTGCTGTCGGGCTGCGGCTACAACAAGATCCAGCAGCAGGATGAAGCGGTGACGGCGTCCTGGTCCGAAGTGGTGAACCAGTACCAGCGGCGCGCCGATCTGGTGCCGAACCTGGTCAACACCGTCAAGGGCTACGCCGACCAGGAGAAAAGCGTGCTGGTCGAGGTGACCGAGGCGCGGGCGAGAGTCGGCGGCATCAATGCGACGCCGGAGCTGATCAACGATCCGGAAGCTTTCGAGAAATTCCAGCAGGCCCAGGGCCAGCTGACCTCGGCGCTGTCGCGCCTGCTGGTGGTCAGCGAGAACTATCCGAACCTGAAATCCGACGCCGCGTTCCGCGATCTGCAGGCGCAGCTCGAAGGCACCGAGAACCGCATCACCGTGGCGCGCAAGCGCTACATCGACGCGGTTCAGGTCTATAACGTCACGGTGCGCTCGTTCCCGCAGAATCTGACCGCGAAAATGTTCGGCGCCAGCGTCAAGCCGAACTTCAAGGTCGAGAACGAGGCGCAGATTGCCAAGCCGCCGACCGTGGATTTCGGCAAGCCGCAGTAAGCGTCGCGTGCGGATTTTCAGCCGTTTTCTGCTGCTCGCGGCGCTGTTCGCCGCGGTGCCGGCGTGGGCGCAGCAGACACCGGTGCCGGCGCTGCGTGCCCACGTTACCGACACCAGCGGCACGCTGACGCAGACCGAGCAGCAGGCGCTGGACAGCAAGCTCGCGGCGTTCGAGCAGCGCAAGGGCAGCCAGCTGGCGGTGCTGATCGTGCCGACGCTGGGCGACGAGACCATCGAGCAGTACGGCATTCGCGTTGCGGAAGCCTGGAAGCTCGGCCGCAAGAACGTCGACGACGGCGCGATCCTGCTGGTCGCCAAGAACGACCGGCAGCTGCGCATCGAGGTCGGCTACGGCCTGGAAGGCGCGCTGCCGGATGCGATCGCCAAGCGCATCATCAGCGAGACGATCACGCCCTACTTCCGCAACGGCGACTTCTACACCGGCATCTCCGCCGGTGTCGACGCGATGATCGCAGTCGTCGACGGCGAGCCGCTGCCGGAGCCTTCGCGTGATCGCTCGCATTCTTCGCGGCACGGCGAGATTTCGCCGCTGGGCGTGATCGCGGTGATCATCGGCGTCATCGTCGGTTTCGTGGTGCGTTTCTCGACCAATCGCGTCGCCGGCGCCGGCACCGCGCTGATCGTGTCCGGCGTCATCGCGGCGCTACTGATCGGCTTGGCCGGCGCGCTGATCTACGCGATCTTCGCCTTCATCTTCGTCATCGGCGGCGCCGAAGCGGTGCTCTACGGCATGCTCAGTGGCGGTGGTCGTGGCGGCGGCGGCTTCGGCGGCGGTGGTGGCGGTTTCAGCGGCGGAGGCGGCGGCTTCGGTGGCGGCGGCGCTTCGGGGAGATGGTGATGACATCCGCAAGCAAGGGCTCGCGCCTGTGGCGCCATCTGCTCGGCGCGCGCGCCACGCGCCGCCATTTTCCGGCAGCCGTGCTCGCCGACATCGAAGCCGCGACGAAGCGCTGCGAAGGCCAGCATCCGGGCGAAATCCGCTTCATCGTCGAGGCCGCGCTGCCGGTCGCCAGCGTGCTCGCCGGCACCACGCCGCGGCAGCGTGCGGTCGAGCTGTTCGCGCATTACGGCGTCTGGGACACCGAACATAACAACGGCGTGCTGATCTACGTTTTGCTGGCGGATCGCGACGTCGAAATCGTCGCCGACCGCGGGGTCGCCGATGGCCGCGTGCCGCCCGCCGAATGGGAAGCCTGCTGCCGGATCATGGAGCAGCACTACGCCGCCGGCCGCTACAGCGCCGGCTCGGTCGCCGGTATCGAGGCCGTCGCCGCGGTGCTGGCGAAGTACCCGCCGGAGCGCGCCGATGCCGGCAATGAACTGCCGGATGCACCGATCGTCATTTAGACTGCGGTAACGCTGCCCGCCACCGAGGATCCGCCGTGCGCTTTGAAGGTACCGAAAACTACGTCGCCACCGACGACCTGACGATGGCGGTCAATGCCGCCGTGACCCTCGGCCGGCCGCTGCTGGTCAAGGGCGAGCCCGGCACCGGCAAGACCCAGCTGGCGATGGAAGTCGCCAAGGCGCTGAACCGCCCGTTCCTGGACTGGGCAATCAAGTCCACGACCAAGGCCCAGCACGGCCTCTACGAATACGACGCGGTGTCGCGCCTGCGCGACAGCCAGCTCGGCGACGACAAGGTCAAGGACATCGGCAACTACATCATCAAAGGCAAGCTCTGGGAGTGTTTCGAAAGCAACCAGCAGCCGGTGCTGCTGATCGACGAAATCGACAAGGCCGACATCGAGTTCCCGAACGATTTGCTGCGCGAACTCGACCAGATGGAGTTCTACGTCTACGAAACCAAGCAGACCATCCGCGCGACCAATCGCCCGGTGATCATCATCACGTCGAACAACGAAAAGGAACTGCCGGATGCGTTCCTGCGCCGCTGCTTCTTCCACTACATCCGTTTCCCCGAGAAGGAAACGATGCAGAAGATCGTCGACGTGCATTTCCCGGATCTGAAAAAGAATCTGGTCAAGGAGGCGATGGAAGTGTTCTTCGGCCTGCGCGATCTGCCGGGCCTGAAGAAAAAGCCGTCCACTTCGGAGCTGCTCGACTGGCTCAAGCTGCTGATGGCCGAGGACATCGATCCCAGCGTGCTGCGCGAAACCGCGACCAAGAAATCGCTGCCGCCGCTGTACGGTGCGCTGCTGAAGAACGAGCAGGACGTGCATCTGTTCGAGCGCATCGCGTTCATGGCGCGTCGCGGAAACTAGCTGCTTTTTCCCTCTCCCTCCGGCAGAGGGTGTCGCGAAGCGACGGGTGAGGGCCTCGCAGCGCCGATCTAATCTGAAACGCCCTCACCCGACGCGCCAAGCGCGCCGACCTCTCCCGGAGGGAGAGGCAAGCATTCGCATTCGGAGTTTCAGATGAGTCGTCTTTTCGAGCCCTACAAGCTGCGCGACCTCACATTGCGCAATCGCGTTGTCGTCTCGCCGATGTGCCAGTACTCGGCCGTCGACGGATCGCCCAACGACTGGCATCGCGTCCATCTGGGCAGCCGCGCGATCGGCGGCGCCGGCCTGGTGATCGCGGAGGCCACCGCCGTCGAGGCGCGCGGCCGCATCAGCCCCGGCGACACCGGCCTGTATCGCGACGAGCACATCGCGGCCTGGGCGCCGATCACGCGTTTCATCAGGGAAGCCGGCGCGGTTGCCGGAATCCAGCTTGCGCATGCCGGCCGCAAGGCCAGCTGCGCCCTGCCCTGGGACGGCGGTCTCGGCATCACGCCGGAGCAGGGCGGCTGGGCGCCGATCGTCGCGCCGAGCGCGCTGGCTTTCGACGACAGCTCCATCACGCCGCGCGCACTGGCGGCGTCCGAGCTGCCCGACCTGATCGCGAGCTTCGCGCTGGCGGCACAACGCGCGCTCGCCGCCGGTTTCGAGCTGATCGAAATTCACGGCGCGCACGGCTATCTGCTGCACGAATTCCTGTCGCCGCTGAGCAATCAGCGCAGCGACGACTGCGGCGGCAGCTTCGACAATCGCATCCGGCTGACGCTCGATGTGATTGCCGCGGTGCGCGCCGTGTGGCCGGAACGGCTGCCGCTGCTGTTGCGCATCTCCGCGACCGATTGGGCCGATAGCGGCGGCTGGGACATCGAACAGAGCATCGAGCTGGCGCGCCGCGTGAAGCCGTTGGGCGTCGACCTGATCGACGTCTCCAGCGGCGGCAATCTGCCGAAAGTGAAAATCCCGGTCGGGCCCGGCTACCAGGTGCCGTTGTCGGCGCGCATCCGCCGCGAAGCGAGCATCGCCACCGGCGCGGTCGGCATGATCACCGAGGCGCTGCAGGCGCAGGGGATCATCGAAGCCGGCGACGCCGATCTGGTGCTGCTGGCCCGCGAGCTGTTGCGCGATCCGTACTGGCCGATGCATGCCGCCAAGCAGCTCGGCGCGGAGATCAAGGCGCCGCTGCAATACGGGCGCGCCTGGTAGGGCCTGATATTCCCGCGAAAGCGGGAATCCGGTGCGGATACCACCACCCTCCGTTCGTCCCGAGTAGCGGGCTTTGCCCGCGTATCGAGGGACCCGACCGCGATCCGCTCCCTCGATACGCTTCGCAAGCGAAGCTACTCGGGACGAACGGAGGGTGGTGTCGGCAACTCCATGCGGGTGCAGCGCTAAGCCAGCTTGGGCGCCGCCTCCATCGCGCGCCACAGGTACCAGCTGGCGATCGACCGGTAAGGCGCCCAGCGCGCCGCGATCGCGAGCGTCGCCTCGTCGTCGAGCTTGTCGCCATCGTTGAACAGCCGGTTGACGCCGTTGCGCAGGCCGACGTCGCCGAGCGAGAAAATGTCCAGGCGCGCGAGCGCGAACATCAGGTACATCTCGGCGGTCCAGCGGCCGATGCCGGGCAGCGCGTCCAGCGCTGCTATCGCGGACTCGTCGTCCATGTGGCGCAGCTTCGCAAAACTAAATTCGCCGCTGTGTACGAGTCGCGCGATGCCGACCAGCCATCTGGCTTTCGCATTCGACAGGCCGGCGGCACGCAGGATCTCGTGCTCGGCCTCGACGAAATGCGCCGGCGTGAACCAGCCCTTCTTTGTCGCGCCGGCCAGCACGGCGGTGGCGACGCGGGCCTGGATCGTGTCGGCTGCTTTCACCGACAGCTGCTGGCTGATGATCGAGGTGCACAGCACATGAAACGGATCGAGCCGCGACTGGCCGATGGTGCAACGCGGGTAGGTCTTGATCAGCCGCTTCATCACCGGGCAGCGCCTGGCCAGATGGCGCTCGGCGGCGGCCATCTCATCGGCGCTGACCAGCACTTTGACCGGCGCCGGACTCAAGAGCGCGCCCTTGCGTACAATGCGATGAACCCGTAACCACCCGGATCGGCCTGGACCATGCTGTTCTCGTTCTTCTTCACGCTGCGTGCCGCGGGATTGAAAACGGCACTCTCCGAGTTTCTCACCCTGCTCGAAGCGCTGTCCAAGCACGTCGCGATCTTCTCGATCGACGACTTCTATCACCTCGCGCGCACCACGCTGGTCAAGGACGAAAGCCAGTACGACCGCTTCGATCGCGCGTTCGCCGCCTATTTCAAGGGCATCGAGGCGGTGACCGGCGAAGCCTTCGGCACCAGCATCCCCGAAGAATGGCTGCGCAAGCAGGCCGACAAATTCCTCACCGATGAGGAGAAGGCCAAGATCGCCGCGCTCGGCGGCCTCGACAAATTGATGGAGACGCTGAAGCAGCGTCTGGAAGAACAGAAGGACCGTCACCAGGGCGGCAACAAATGGGTCGGCACCGGCGGCACCAGCCCGTTCGGCAATGGCGGCTACAACCCGGAAGGCGTGCGCATCGGCGGCGAAGGCGGGCAGAAGAAAGCGGTCAAGGTCTGGGAAAAGCGCGACTTCAAGAACCTCGACGACAGCGTCGAGCTCGGCACGCGCAACATCAAGATCGCGCTGCGCCGCCTGCGCCGCTTTGCGCGCGAAGGCGCGGCCGATCAGCTGGACCTGGACGACACCATCCGCAGCACCGCGCGCAACGCCGGCTACCTCGACATCAAGATGGTGCCGGAGCGCCGCAACGCGGCCAAAGTGCTGCTGTTTCTCGATGTCGGCGGCTCGATGGACCCTTACATCAAGATCTGCGAAGAGCTGTTCAGCGCGGCCAAGACCGAGTTCAAGCATCTCGAGTACTACTACTTCCACAACTTCATTTACGAAAGTGTGTGGAAGGACAATGCGCGCCGCCACGCCGAGCGTATTCCGCTGTACGACGTGCTGCGCAAGTACACGCCCGACTACAAGATCGTGTTCGTCGGCGACGCTGCGATGAGTCCCTACGAAATCGTCCAGGCTGGCGGCAGTGTCGAGCACTGGAACGAGGAGGCCGGCGCGGTGTGGATGCAGCGGCTGATGAACGCCTATCCGCATCTGGTCTGGTTCAATCCCGAAGCGCCGCAGCGCTGGGAGTACACGCCTTCGGTTGGGGTAGTGCAAAAGCTCGTCGGTGAGGACAGGATGTTCCCGCTGACGCTGGCCGGGCTCGAGCAGGGCATGCGCCGGCTCAGCCACTAGGGGCGCGTGGTGCGTCCGCTACACTAGCCGCCCTGCTCGACAGGGCTTCAACAAAAAACTACTGGGGAGACAATCTGATGGCTGCCATTCACGCTTTGCTTGGATTTGCTGGCTGGACCCTGCTGCTGGTGCTGATCGTGTTCGGCTACCGCGGCTTCCGCTTCCTGACCGGCACGCCGATCAATGCCTGGCCGCGCGGCAGCAAGCCGGCCAACGAGGCGGGCTTCGCGATTCGCGCCGGCGACGCGCATGCGAACGCAGTGGAGAATCTGGTTGTCTTTGCTGCGATCGTGCTGTCGGCGCAGGCGCTGGGCCGTGCGGACGCGATTGCGGCTTTCGCCGCGTACGTGCTGTACGCCCGCATCGGCCAGAGCGTCGTGCACCTGATCGGCACCAACCAGATCCTGGTGCTGATCCGCGCCACGTTCTGGTCGATCCAACTCTTCCTCATGTTCTGGATGCTGTGGCAACTCTTCGTCTGAAACGACTGCGGCGCCGCCTGTGGCGCCTGTTGTGGAGCGCGCTATTCGTGATCGCGCTGCTGACCCTGCTCGCCAATCGCTGGGTCATCAACAGCACCGACGCCTACGTCTACCGCAATTGGGCGCTGCTGCCGGAGAACGATGTCGGTCTGGTGCTCGGCACCAGCCCGTACACCGGCAACGGCAAGCCCAATCCGCATTTCTACGGCCGCATCGAGGCCGCGGTGCAGCTCTACCAGATCGGCAAGATCCGGCACATCATCGTCAGCGGCGCCAACCCCGACGAGACCTACAACGAGCCACGGCAGATGCGCAAGGAGCTGGTCAAGGCCGGCATTCCGGACAACGTCATCACCATGGATTTCGCCGGCCTGCGCACGCTCGATTCCATCACCCGCGCGCACGACGTGTTCGGGCTGGACCGCATCACCGTGATCACCCAGGAATACCACGCCTACCGCGCCGTTTTCATCGGCAAGAAGATCAACATGCGCATCGCCGCCTATGCAGCGCCGGGGCCCGGCCCGCATTTCCAGCCGTATACGCGCGAGGTGTTCGCGCGGGTCAAGGCGGTGCTCGATCTGTTCGTGCTGCGCACGCGGCCGAAGTTTCTCGGCGCGCCCGAGACCATCGATCTGAACCAGGGCGGCAGCGTCGGTGCCGGCGCCAGCGGCGGTTCGCGGTGAGCCGCTGATGAGCCGCGAGTACAGCGCCGCCGACCGGCTGCTGATCGGCCTGCAGCAGCGCCTTTCCGGTTTCAATCGTGCGGCTTCAAGCCGCGCGACGACCATGCCGAGCCCGGCGCGCGGCGCGCCGGCCGGCGACCTCGCCGATAGCGAGCGCCGCCACGCGGCCGGGCTGATGCGCGTCAACCACGCCGGCGAGGTCGCCGCTCAGGCGCTGTATCACGGCCAGGCGCTGGCCTCGCGTGATCCGCTGCTGCGCGAGCACCTGCTGCAGGCCGCCGACGAGGAGCGCGCGCATCTGCAATGGTGCGAGCAGCGCCTCACCGAACTCGGCGAAAAGCCTAGCCTGCTGCAGCCGCTGTGGTACGCCGGCTCGTTCGCGATGGGCGCGGCCGCCGGCATCGCCGGTGATCGCTGGAGCCTGGGCTTCGTCGAGGAGACCGAAAAGCAGGTCGCCGAACATCTCGAAGAGCATCTGCAGAAACTCCCCGTCGACGACGCCCGCAGCCGCGCCGTCATCGAGGCCATGCGCGCCGACGAGCAGCGCCACGGCCAGGAAGCCCATGACCTTGGCGGCCGTCCGTTGCCGGCGCCGGTGCGCGCGCTGATGAAGCGCGTCGCCATCGTGATGAAGACCGCGGCATACCGCTTTTAGGGCCGATCCCACAAAAACCCCGCCACGAAACCCCGTTCGTCCCGAGCAGCGGGCTTGAGCCCGCGTATCGAGGGATCGGACTGCGCGTGCCGTCGGCTCCCTCGATACGCCTGCCAGCGAGGCTACTCGGGACGAACGGAGGAGCGCGGTATCCGCCAAACAAAAAAGCCGGCTTTCGCCGGCTTTTTTCACCTCAATGCAGCAGCTGCAGCAATGGCATTCGCGCCGGCTGCGGGTTTACGCGCTCACAAAGCTGCTCCAGCAGTTGCAGGCCCAGCGGCCATTCCGAGTAGCCGGACTTGGTGTTGATGTGACCGGCGGCGTCCAGCCGCACGAAGTCACTGCCCCAGCGTTCGGCCCAGGCCTGGGCCTTCTCGAACGGCATCCAGGGATCGTTGGTGCTGGCCACGACCGTGGTCGGAAAGTCGATGGTGTGCTGCGGCAGCTTGTCCTCGACGCGGAAGCGCGCCGGATCGGCCGGGGCCACCAGCAGGGCACCGGCGATCAGGTTGCTCTGGAACACCGAGGCGCGCACCGTCGCCAGGCAGCCGAAGCTGTGCGCGACGATCACCACCGGCTCGTTGGCGCTGATCGCGGTCTCGACCACCTTGCGCGACCAGCGCTCGAGGTTGGGCCAGGTCCAGTCGTCCTGCTCGACGCGAGTGAAGCGCGGATGCTGGCGCTGCCAGGCGCTCTGCCAGTGATCCGGGCCGCTGCCGAACAGGCCCGGCGCCATCAGCACCCGGACGCCGGCGAAGCGCGCGCCGGCGACGTCGACCAGCATCTGGCCGTCGTTGGTGGCATTGCGGCTGCGCTCGCTGACCGTGTCGCGGCTGCTGCCGCTGGTCTGCGGGGTGGCCCGCTGCGGGCGGGCGAGGGCCTGAATCGGCATCACGTTCTCCATAAGACCCGCAGCAGGCTGCTGCGGTATCGCCACCTTAGGGAGAACGCGCTTAATGCAAAAGGAATATGAAAGTATTTATGCCTAACAAAGCGGTATAAAGCGCCCGACTTCTATCGCTGGATCAGCCTGCCGTAGAAGATTTCCATGATCTCGTGGTCGACCCGCTCGCTGATTCGCTTGGCGTCGCGCAGCGGCAGCTCGGCTGCACCTTCGCCGAACAGGTAGGTGTCCAGGTCCAGTTCCTTGAGCTTCATCTTGGTGTGGAAGATGTTCTCCTGGTAGACGTTGACGTCGACCATGTCGTAGCGCTCGCGGATGCTCTTGCCGATGAAGTTCTGGATCGAGTCGACGTTGTGGTCGATGAAATGCTTCATGCCGCGCACGTTGCGGGTGAAGCCGCGCACGCGGTAGTCCATCACCACGATGTCGCTCTCGAAGCTCTTGATCAGGTAGTTCAGCGCCTTCAGCGGCGAAATCTTGCCGCAGGTGCTGACGTCGATATCGGCGCGGAAGGTGCTGATGCCGGCGTCCGGGTGCGTTTCCGGGTAGGTGTGGACGGTGATGTGGCTCTTGTCCAGGTGCGAGACCACGGACTCCTTGGTGATCTCGGTGCCCGGTTCCGGCATGCCCGGCGTCGGCAGGCCGTCGAGGTGGCCTTCGGAGATCAGCATCGTCACCGAGGCGCCCTGGGGGTCGTAGTCCTGGCGGGCGACGTTGAGCACGTTGGCGCCGATGATGTCGGCGACTTCGGTCAGGATCGCGGTCAGACGCTCGGCGTTGTAGGCCTCGTCGATGTACTCGATGTATTCCTGCTGATGCTGCGGCGTGCGCGCATAGCAGATGTCGTAAATGTTGAAGCTCAAGGTCTTGGTCAGGTTGTTGAACCCGAGGAGCTTGAGCTTGGGATTATTGGTCGGCTTGGTCTTCGTCACGCGAGAGATCCCCGAGGAGATGAGCAGATTGAGAGGGACCGCGTGCGAACCCCGCACGCGAAGGGGCGACATTATGAGGGAATTCGATGACAGCGGTGCGTCGCCCGGCTTCCCGCTGCAGGCTCCCGCTACGGCGTCTCGATCAGCTCGTAGCTGTGCGTGACGTTGACGCCGCCACGCTTGAGCATGATCGAGGCCGAGCAGTACTTGTCGGCCGACAGTTCCACCGCGCGTTTCACCTGGTTCTCGTTCATGCCCTTACCTTTGATGATGAACTTCAGGTGGATGTCGGTGAACACTTTGGGCTCGGTGTCGGCACGCCTGCCGTCCACTTCCACCGAGCAGTCGCTGACCGGCTGCCGGGCCTTCTTGAGGATATGCACCATGTCGACTGCGGAGCAGGAGCCCACCGAGAGCAGCATCAGCTCCATCGGCCGCGCGCCGAGGTTGCGGCCGCCGATATCCGGCGGCCCGTCGATCACCACCGCGTGGCTGCTGCCGGTTTCGCCGATGAACGCGGCGTTCTCGACCCACTTCACCCGTGCTTGCACGATTCTCTCCGTATTTACTAGTTGACATGGAATTTTGGTGTTATTTTCCCCAATAAAAGGGCACGACCCAATAATTATTCTGGCTGTTTCACGTGGTCCATTGCGGTAAAAGGGGGTGGGGATATGTTCATGCAGAAGCCGGCCGTGCAGGCCTTCATCGCGCAGGCGCACAAGCGCACGCTGCCTCCCAAGCATACGGTCATTCATGCCGGGGACGAGCCCAAGTCGCTGTACCTGATCCTCGAGGGTTCGGTCAGCATCCTGCTCGAGGACGAGGATGGGCGCGAGATGGTGCTGGCCTACCTGAACACCGGCTCCTTCTTCGGCGAAATGTGCCTGTTTCCGGATCAGCCGCGGCGCTCGGCGATCGTGCGCACGCGCGTGCCGACCCTGGTCGCCGAAATCGGCTACCAGGCGTTTTCGACTTTCGTGCAGCAGAACCCGCAAATCATGTACGAAGTCGCCGGCCAGCTCGCGGCCCGCCTGCGCGACACCAGCCGGCGCCTCGGCGACCTGGCTTTTCTGGATGTCGCCGGCCGCCTTGCCCACGCGCTGCTGGAGCTGTGCCAGCAGCCCGACGCACAGCCGAATCCGCGCGGCACCATGGTCAAATGCAGTCGCCAGGAGCTGGCGCGCATCATCGGCTGCTCGCGCGAAATGGCCGGCCGCGTGCTGAAGAAGCTGGAGGAGGACGGCATGCTGCAAGCCCAGGGCCGCAGCATCCTGGTGCTCGGCGTCCAGCACAAGGGCAAGGAAAACATCGGCCGGGCCGGCGAGCGCAGCTAGCGCCGGTCGTCGCGCCTCAGCCGATCAGCGCCTGCAGCGCCGCGGCCGGGCTCGGCTGGCGCATCAGCGACTCACCGACCAGGAAGCGACGCACGCCGGCGGCGAGCATGCGCTGTACGTCCGCGCTCGCGGCGATGCCGCTTTCGGTGACCACTTCGGCACCGGCCGGCAGCTGGTCCAGCAGATCCAGCGTAGTGTCCAGGCTGGTGGCGAAGCTGCGCAGGTTGCGGTTGTTGATGCCCAGCAGATAGTCGTCGCCGAGTTGCGCGTCGAGCACCTGCTGCAGTTCGGCGCCGTCGTGAATCTCCACCAGCACGTCGAGGCCGAGTTCACGCGAACAGGTGTGCAATTCGCGCAGGCGCTGCGTGCTCAGCGCGGCCGCGATCAGCAGCACGCAGTCGGCACCGATCGCGCGCGCCTGCACGATCTGGATTTCGTCGATCAGGAAATCCTTGCGGATCACCGGCAGCGAGCAGGCGCGGCGCGCGGCGACCAGATACTCGTCGCCGCCCTGAAAGAAATCGCGGTCGGTCAGTACCGACAGGCAAGCCGCACCGCCCTGCTCGTACTCCAGCGCCAGCCAGGCCGCGTCGAAATCGGCGCGGATCAGACCTTTGCTCGGCGAGGCGCGCTTGATCTCGGCGATCACCGCGGGGCCGGCGACCGCGGCGCGGCGCAGTGCCGCGGAAAAGCCGCGCAGCGGATCCTGAGCCAGCGCCAGCGTGCGCAGCTGATCGATCGTCGTGGTCTTGCGCAGCTCGGCGATTTCTTCGCGCTTGCGTGCCAGGATGGTGTCGAGGATGTCGCTCATGCCTTGATATCTCCGAGACGGCGCGAAACGCGCACGTAGTCGTCGAGCTTGGCGCGTGCCGCGCCGCTGCGGATGGCGGCGCGCGCGCGCGCCAGGCCGTCGGCGATGTCGCGGGCGACACCGGCTGCATACAGCGCGGCGCCGGCATTGAGCGCGACGATGTCGCGCGCCGGGCCGGGCTGATCGCCCAAGGCTTCGAGTAATCGCGTCTTCGATTCTTCTGCATTGTCGACACGCAGGTTGCGCGTCGCCGACATCGCGATGCCGAAGTCTTCCGGATGGATTTCGTATTCGCGCACCAGGCCGTCGCGCAGCTCGCCGACCTTGGTCGCGGCACCGAGTGAAATCTCGTCGAGACCGTCGCTGCCCCAGACCACCAGCGCGCGCTCGCTGCCGAGTTTCTGCAGCGCGCGCACCTGGATACCGACCAGGTCGACGTGGAATACGCCCATCAAAATATTCGGCGCGTCCGCCGGATTGGTCAGCGGGCCGAGGATGTTGAAGATCGTGCGCGCGCCGAGTTCCTTGCGCACCGGCGCGACCACCTTCATCGCCGGGTGATGCTTGGGCGCGAACATGAAGCCGAAGCCGACTTCCTTCAGGCAGGCCGCAACCTGCTCGGGCTCCAGCTCGATTGCCGCGCCTAAGGCTTCGAGCACGTCGGCGGCGCCGCTCTTCGACGACACGCCGCGATTGCCGTGCTTGGCGACGCGCGCGCCGGCCGCCGCCGCGGTGAAGCTCGCCGCGGTGGAGATGTTGAACGTGTGCGCGCCGTCGCCGCCGGTGCCGACCACGTCGACGAAATGCGGGTCTGGCGGCAACACCACCTTGCGCGAGAACTCGCGCAGCACGCTGGCCGCGGCGGCGATTTCGCCGATGGTTTCCTTCTTCACGCGCAGGCCGGTCAGCAGCGCCGCGACCATCAGCGGCGAGACCTCGCCGCGCATGATCTGGCGCATCAGGTCGATCATTTCATCGTGAAAAATCTCGCGATGCTCGATGGTGCGCGTCAGCGCCTGCTGCGGCGTGATGCTCATCGGCTGTGCTCCACGAAATTCTTCAGCAGCGCATGACCGTGCTCGGTCAGGATCGACTCGGGATGAAACTGCACGCCCTCGATTGCCAGCGTTTTATGACGCAGGCCCATGACCTCGTCACGCGTACCGTCGGCGTGTTCGGTCCAGGCGGTGACTTCCAGCTCCGCCGGGAACGTGCCCTGCTCGACGATCAGCGAGTGATAGCGCGTCGCCGTGTACGGCGACGGCAGATCGCGAAATACACCGACACCCTGGTGATGCACCAGGCTGGTCTTGCCGTGCATCACCGCGCGTGCGCGGCGCACGTCGCCGCCAAAAGCCTGGCCGATAGCCTGATGGCCCAGGCACACGCCGAGTATCGGAAAGCGGCCGGTCTTGCCGAGCTTGTCGATCAGCTCCAGGCAGATGCCGGCCTCGTTCGGCGTGCATGGCCCCGGCGACAGCACGATCTGGCTGGGCTTGAGCGCGGCGACCTCGTCGACCGTGATCGCATCGTTGCGGTGCACCTGCACCTCGACGCCGAGCTCGCCGAAATACTGGACGAGGTTGTAGGTGAAGGAATCGTAGTTGTCGATCATCAGCAGCATGGCGTTCTTCCGATTCCGTTCACGAGGCCTGCGCGGCGGCTTTCATCATCGCCCGCGCCTTGTTCATGGTCTCGTCCCATTCGGATTGCGGCACCGAGTCGGCGACGATGCCGGCGCCGGCCTGTACGTGCACCAGGCCGTCCTTGATCACCGCGGTGCGTATCGCGATCGCGGTGTCCATATTGCCGTCCCAGCCCAGATAACCGACGGCGCCGCCGTAGATGCCGCGTTTCACCGGCTCGACTTCGTCGATGATTTCCATCGCGCGCACTTTCGGCGCGCCGGACAAGGTGCCGGCCGGGAAGGTCGCCGCGAGCGCATGCAGCGCGTCGAGGCCCGGCTTCAACTTTCCGGTGACGTTGCTGACGATGTGCATCACGTGGCTGTAGCGCTCGATCGCCATTTTCTCGGTGACCTTGACGCTGCCGGTGGACGCGACGCGGCCGACATCGTTGCGGCCGAGATCGATCAGCATCAGGTGTTCGGCGAGTTCCTTGTCGTCGGCGAGCAGCTCGGTTTCGAGTTGCTGGTCTTCGACGATCGTCGCGCCGCGTTTGCGCGTGCCGGCGATCGGCCGCACGGTGACATCACCGTCCTCGACGCGCACCAGGATTTCCGGCGAGGAGCCGACGACGTGGTGATCGCCCAGGTCCATGCAGTAAAGATACGGCGACGGATTAAGGCGTCGGATCGCCCGATACAGCGCGATCGGCTCGGCCGCGAACGGCGCGGACAGGCGCTGCGACGGCACCACCTGCATGCAGTCGCCGGCGGCGATGTAGTTCTGCACGCGCTGTACCGCTTGCTTGAACTTGGCTTCGCCGAAGCAGGATGTGAAATCGAGTTCCCGCGCATTCGTCGGCAGCGGTGCGCGCGAGACTTCGGTTTTCGCGTTGAGCTGCGCTTCGATTTCGTCGAGGCGCAGGCGCGCGCGCGCCTGGTCGGCCGCGTCGTCGGCGAGCGCGTGGGTGATGATCGTCAGGATCGCGCGCTGGTTGTCGAAAGCGACCAGCTCGTCGGCGAGCATCAGCAGGATGTCCGGCGTGCCGACGGTGTCGGCCGGCTGCGTCGCCGCCAGCCGCGGCTCGAAGTAGCGCACGCAGTCGTAGCCGAAATAGCCGACCAGACCGCCGGAAAAGCGCGGCAGCGCGGCGTCGGGTTGAACGTGGCGGCGCGCGGCGTAGGCGCGGATCCACTCCATCGGATTGGTCGCGCTCGCTTTCTCGATCACATGGCCATCGCGGCTCAGCGTGATCGCATCGCCGCTGACCCGCAGCACTTCGCGCGACGGCAGGCCGATGAAGGAATAGCGGCCCCAGCGTTCGCCGCCGACCATCGATTCGAGCAGGAAAGAGTAGGGCGCGGCGGCGAGCTTCAGATAGGCGCCGACCGGCGTGTCGAGGTCGGCGGAGAGTTCGCGCGTCAGCGCAACATGCGTGTACGGAGTCGCAGAAGTCATGAGTTCGGCTTTAAGTGGATCGTGCAGCGGGAGAGTGCGCGGACCTTGGTCCGCGCCGGGCGCTGGTCAGCGCCATCGCCACCACAGGCGCGGGCAGGCTGCCCGCGCGATCGACTCCCGAAACTGCATCTGCGTGTTGTTCATCGGCGGAACTATACACCGCCGCCGCTGCGGCTCGCAGCCGAGCGGCGGCTGCCGAATTCGGTGGCGAAATACAGCAGTGCCGCGAGCGCGAACGCCAGGCCCACCACGCAGACGCCGTTCCAGCCGTGCCGCGCCCAGGCCCATCCGGCCAACGCCGAGCCGACCGCGCCGCCGGCGAAGAACAGCGACATGTACAGGGCATTGAGGCGGCTGCGGATCGCGTCGCCGAGCGCATACAGGCTGCGCTGGCCGAGCACCAGGTTCAGCGACACGCCGACGTCGAGCAGCAGCGCGGCGATCAGCAGCAGGCTCACCGACGTGGTCGCCGCGCCGATCGCGGCGATGACGAAGGCCAGCGCCGCCAGGGCCAGAGCCGCGCCGGTCGCCGGCCGGGTCAGGCCGCGATCGGCAAGACGTCCGGCGAAAGGTGCGCACAAGGCGCCGGCCGCGCCGGCCAGCGCGAACGCGGCGATACCGCTCTGCGAATAGCCGAAAGCCGGTGACGCCAGCAGCAGTGCGATCGCGCTCCAGAACAGGCTGAAGGCGCCGAACATCGCCGCGTGATAAGCCGAGCGCCGGCGCAGCAGCGGCGTGTCGCGAAACAGCTCGTACAGCGAATGCAGCAGCTGCGGATAGCGCATCGTCGCGCTCGGATGCCGCGCCGGCAGCGCGCGCCGCAACACCAGCGCCAGCACGACCATCAGCAAGGCGGACGCCGCGTAGATCGCGCGCCAGCCGAACAGGTGCGCGGTCATGCTGGCCACCGGCCGTGCCAGCAGGATGCCGGCGAGCAGGCGGCGGTTTTCCAGCCGGTCACCCAGCGGCACGATCAGCAACAGGCCGAGGCCGTAGCCGATCTGGGTCAGCGTGACGACCAGGCTGATGGTCTCGGCCGGCAGCCCGAGTTCGGGGCCGATCAGGCCGATCAGCGGCTGGCCGTAGTACAGGTTGGCGACGATCAGGCCGCAGCCGACCGCGAACAGCGTGGTCAGCGCCGGGCCCATTGCCGGCGCGTGTGTATCGGTCATCAGCCGACGCTGCGCGCGATCTGCTCGTGCATAGCCTTGATCGTCGCGGCGTAGTCGCTCGTGCCGAAAATCGCCGAGCCGGCGACGAAGGTGTCGGCGCCGGCGGCGGCGATTTCACCGATGTTGTCGATCTTGACGCCGCCATCGATTTCCAGACGGATGTCGCGTCCGCTCTTGTCGATCAGCGCGCGCGCCTGGCGCAGCTTGACCAGCGCGCTGGGCAGAAAGCTCTGGCCGCCGAAGCCGGGGTTGACCGACATCAGCAGGATGATGTCGATCTTGTCCATCACGTATTCGAGGCAGTCCAGCGAGGTCGCCGGGTTGAACACCAGGCCGGTCTGGCAGCCGGCGTCGCGGATCGCCTGCAGGCTGCGGTCGATATGGCGCGTCGCTTCGGGATGGAAGGTGATCGAGCTGGCGCCGGCCTTGGCGAAGCCCTGGGCCAGCGCGTCGACCGGCTCGATCATCAGATGGACGTCGATATGCGCCTTGATGCCGTACTTGCGCAGGCCCTCGCAGAACATCGGGCCCATGGTCAGATTGGGCACGTAGTGGTTGTCCATCACGTCGAAATGCACCCAGTCGGCGCCGGCGGCCAGCACCTTGGCGGTGTCCTCGCCCAGCCGCGCGAAGTCAGCGGACAGGATCGAGGGAGCAATGACGGGCTTTTGACGTGACATGGGACACCACCGGCTGGAAAGCGCCCGCGATTATCCCAGAAAAGCCGGCTTCGCTAGGCCGGGAAGCTCGCCAGCACGCTGCACAGCGACAACGCGAACGTCAGCGTGTGGGTGCGGGTCAGGTAGTAGAGCGCCATGGCGGGCCTCGCTGCATTCGTCGGATAACCGAACGCTAGGCGCTGGCGGTGAATTCCGGCTGAAGCGACCCGGGTTTCACCCGGGCTACATGAAACCTGCCGCAGCCCCGTTGAGACCCCGGGGATAGCGCGATCAGAGCATCGACCGCTGGTGCGGATTGGCTTCCCAGTCGAACTTGGGCAGTTCCTCGCGGAAGATCCGCTCCAGGTTCTCGCCCCAGGCCTTCTTCAGCGCCGCGTAGTAAGGCGTGTCGATGTCCAGGCGCAGCTTGTGGGTGATGCGCAGCGCGTCGCGCGCCAGGATCGCCACGTCCAGCGGCGGGCCGACTGTGAGGTTGGACTTCATCGTCGAGTCCAGCGACACCAGCGCGCAGCGCGTGGCCTCTTCCAGCGAGATGTGAGGGCGGATGATGCGGTCCAGGATCGGCTTGCCGTACTTGCTCTCGCCGATCTGCAGATACGGCGTCTCCGGCGACACCGAAATGCAGTTGCCCTCGGGGTAGATCATGTACAGCGAGGGTTCCTCGCCGAGGATCTGGCCGCCGAGGATCAACGTGGTGCGGAAGTCGACGTTGCTGTACTGGCCGTAGGCCGAGGACTCTTTCTGCGCGCGCACCGACAGGGTGCCCATGTACTCGGCGGCGTCGTACATGTGGCGCACGTTGCGCAGCGACACCGGCGCGTCGGGCGAGTCCAGATCCCGGCGCAGGGTGTTGAGCACCCACTGCGTGGTCGCCAGGTTGCCGGCCGACAGCACCACGAACACGCGCTCGCCGGCGGTCTCGGAGATGTGCAGCTTGTTGTAGGTCCGCACATCGTCGACGCCGGCACTGGTGCGGGTGTCGGACGCAAACACGAGGCCGTCGTCCACTTTGATGGCGAGGCAATAGGTCATGGAGTCTTCGGGAACCTCAGATTAAGTCCTGCACGTCCGCGCGGTGACCGAAAGGGGCGCAGTGCAAGGAACGACTGACGAAATGTACTGGACGTACGTGAGGAAGGAGAGACGCAGCAATGCGCCCCTTTCGGTCACCGCCCTTCGGGTTGCCCCGGAAATGTCGCCATGCGGCGTTGCGCGCTGCTTGCTTGGAATCACCAAGCCGCGCAGCCCGCGCCTGGCCTGGCGCCATTTCCGGGGCAACGCGGGCGCGCAGGACTTAATCAGAGGTTCCTTGTAGAGGCTGGCAAGCTGAGCGCGCATTGGCGATCACAGTTTAGGGGTGGTGGGGAGCCACGTCACGGCTTATCTGTTCCGGGTCGTGCCGGCTCTGGTGCAATTCCTGAGCCACGCATGCAGACTCGCCCGAAAACGCCCAACCGATGAAGCCTATCAACCCCTCAGCCAGCCGATCAGAATTTGTCCAGCTGCGCGGCCTGCGCTACCACGTTCGCCGCTGGGGCTCGCCGCAGGCGCCGGCGCTGTTCCTGCTGCATGGCTGGCTCGACACCTCGGCGACGTTCCACGACCTGGTGCAGCCGCTGCTGCCCGACTGGCAGGTGCTGGCGCCCGATCTGCGCGGCTTCGGCCTGAGCGAATGGCCGCAGGACGGCTACTGGTTCGCCGATTACCTGGGCGACCTCGACGCGCTGCTCGACCACTATGCGCCGGATGCCGCGGTGCGCCTGATCGGCCACAGCCTCGGCGCGCAGATCGCCAGCATTTATTCCGGCTTGCGGCCGCATCGCGTCGGAAAGCTGGCGCTGCTGGACGGGCTGTTCATGCGCGACCAGCCGCCGGCGGAGACGCCAAAGAAACTGCGGCAATGGCTCGACGAGCTGCGCGAGTCGCCGCGCGAGCAGCATTACGCCAGCTACGAGCAGCTGGCCGAGCGCGTCCGCCGGCTGCATCCGCGGCTGACGCCGGAGCGCGCGCTGTCCGTCGCTCACGGCTGGAGCTATCTGCGCGAGGACGGCCGTATTGGCCTGTGCGCCGATCCCAAGCACCGCCGCGTGTTCGCGGTGCCTTACCGCGTTGCCGAGAGCAAGGCGGCCTGGTCCGAAGTCACTGCCAGGACCCTGTTCATCGACGGCGGCCAGTCCGAGCTGCGCCGGCAGATCAGCGACGACGAGCGAGCCGAGCGGCGCGCCTGCTTCCGCGACCGCCGCGAGCAGATCGTCGAGGACGCCGGCCACATGCTGCATTTCGAGCGCCCGGCCGAGACGGCCGCGCTACTGCGGGCGTTTTTCGCGGATTGATGCGTCGCTCCCCAAACAACATCCCCTCCCCCGCGTGCCGGGGAGGGCTAGGGTGGGGGCGGACGTCGCGGCGTAGCTCTGTAACTGCGAGGCGCCCCCATCCCGGCCTTCCCCCGCAGGCGGGGGAGGGGGGCGGTAGCTAGCATGCGTGCTCTGCCTCCGCTCCCCGCCCTCGAAGCCGTCCCCGCGCTGCGCCTGGCGCTGGCCGACGCCGGCCGCGCGGTGCTGGCCGCGCCGCCGGGCTCGGGCAAGACCACGGTGGTGCCACTGGCGCTGCTGGACGAACCCTGGCTGGCCGGCAAGCGCATCGTCATTCTGGAGCCGCGGCGCATCGCCGCGCGGGCCTCGGCGGCGCGCATGGCCAGCCTGCTGGCGGAGAAAGTCGGCGATACCGTCGGCTATCAGGTGCGCTTCGAGCGGCGCATCGGCCCGGACACGCGTATCGAGGTGATCACCGAAGGCCTGCTCGCGCGGCGGCTGCAGGCGGATGCCGATCTGCCCGGCGTCGGCCTGGTGATCTTCGACGAGTTCCACGAGCGCAGCCTCGACGCCGATCTGGCGCTGGCGCTGTGCTGGGACGCCCGTGCCAGCCTGCGGCCCGACCTGCGGCTGCTGGTGATGTCGGCGACGCTGGACACCGCGCGCGTGTCGAAGCTGCTGGACCAGGCGCCGGTGATCGAGGCCGGCGGCCGCATGTTTCCGGTCGAGATCCGCTATCGGCCGCCGAAGGCCGGCGAGGACCTGGAGAGCGCGATGGTCGGCGGCGTGCTCGCCGGCCTCAACGAGACCGAGGGCGACGTGCTCGCCTTCCTGCCCGGCGGCCGCGAAATCCGCGGCGTGCAAAGACGGCTGGAATCGCGGCTGCCCGAGTCGGTGGAAATACGGCCTCTGTATGGCGAGCTCGACAGCCGCGAGCAGGACCTGGCGCTGGCGCCGGTGCCGGCCGGGCGGCGCAAGGTGATCCTGGCGACCAACATCGCGCAGACCAGCCTGACCGTCGAAGGCGTGACCACGGTGGTCGACGCCGGCTATGCGCGCGTCGCGCGCTACGACCTCGGCTCTGGCGCCAACGGCCTGCAGACCGAGCGCATCTCGCGCGCCTCGGCCGAGCAGCGCGCCGGCCGCGCCGGGCGTCTCGGCCCCGGCGTCTGCTACCGGCTGTGGAGCAGCGAGCAGCAGGGACGGCTGGCACCGTTCGACGATCCCGAAATCCTGACCGCCGACATCAGCCGCTTCGCGCTGGAGCTGGCGTCCTGGGGCACGACGCCGGCCGAACTGAGGCTGCTCGATCAGCCGCCGGCGATCGCCTGGCAGGTCGCACGCGATCTGTTGCGCGCGCTGGGCGCGCTCGGCGACGACGGTCGCATCAGCGCCCATGGCCGGGAGCTGGTGCGGCTGCCGGCCTCGCCGCGGCGCGGCCACATGCTGGTCGGCGCGCGAGCGCTCGGGCTTGAGGCGGTCGCGGCCTGGACCGCGGCGGTGCTCGACGAGCGCGACGGCAGCTCGCAACTCGACCTGGCGCATACCGTCCGCGGCTACGTACTCGGCCGCGTCAGCGACCCCAATGCGCTGCGCCGGGTGCGCGACTCGGTGCGCCAGCTGCTGCGCCAGCGGGATGCCCGCGACGCCGAGCTGGCCGCCGACTTCGACGAGGACGATGTCGGCCGCGTGCTGGCACTGGCCTACCCGGAGCGCATCGCGCGGCGACGCGACAGCGGCCGCGGGCTTTACCTGTGCGCCGACGGCTCGGAGGCGCGGCTGCCGGAGAACGATCCGCTGGCGCAGCAGACCTGGCTGGCGATCGGCAACTGGGACCCGGGCCCGCCGCGCAAGGTGCGCGCCGCCGCGCGGCTGGTCGAGGCGCAGCTGCTGAAGGATCAGGCCGAGGCGCTGAGCTGGCAGCGCCAGGTGCGCTGGGACGCGATCGCCGAGGCGGTGATCGCCGAGGAGCGCCGCGGCCTCGGCGCGATCGTGATGGAGCGCCGGCCCTGGCGCGCCGGCGCGGAGGCGACCGCCGCGGCGATGATCCGGGGCGTCGCCGCGCTCGGCGTGGGCGTGCTGCCGTGGACCGAAGCGACGCGGCAGTGGCAGGCGCGGGTGCTGTCGCTGCGCCGCTGGCGCGCCGACGATGGCTGGCCGGACGTGTCCGATGAGGCCCTTGCCGCGAGCCTCGACGACTGGCTGCTGCCGCATCTGGCCGGCATCACCCGGCGCGAGCATCTGGAGCGGCTGGATCTGGGGTCGATCCTCAACGGCGACCTCAGCTACGAGCGCCAGCAGAGGCTGGCGCAGCTGGCGCCGACCCATCTCGGGGTGCCCAGCGGCTCGCGCATCGCGCTGGACTACTCGCCCGACGGCGCGCCGCCGGTGCTGGCGGTCAAGCTGCAGGAGCTGTTCGGGCTGACCCGGACGCCGGCGGTCGACGACGGCCGCATGCCGGCGATGCTGCACCTGCTGTCGCCGGGCAAGCGGCCGATCCAGGTCACCCAGGACCTGGCCGGCTTCTGGGCGCGCACCTACGCCGAGGTCAAGAAAGAGCTGAAAGGCCGTTATCCGCGCCATCCCTGGCCGGACGATCCGCTGCAGGCGCCGCCGACGGCGCGAGCCAAGCCGCGCGCCCCATAAAAATTCTCGCGAATTCCCTTGACGCGCCCGGTCCCGGTCACCAGAATACGCGGCTCGTTTTGGGCCGGGGCCTTCGGGTCTTTGCCTGCGTGGGAGGGATACTCAAGCGGCCAACGAGGGCAGACTGTAAATCTGCTGACTTATGTCTACGAAGGTTCGAATCCTTCTCCCTCCACCATTGCGGGAGTAGTTCAATGGTAGAACTTCAGCCTTCCAAGCTGATCACGCGGGTTCGATTCCCGTCTCCCGCTCCATTGAATGCTTCAAGAAACGAGTCGTAAGCGGTAACAAGTTGCAAGCAACGCCCCCGTAGCTCAGTCGGTAGAGCACACCCTTGGTAAGGGTGAGGTCGAAGGTTCGATTCCTTTCGTGGGCACCAGTTTCAAAGAGGTTGAGGGCAGCGATGACGAAAGGAATCGAAGCTTCGACCTCCAATGGATGGATCGGGTTGTTTCGATGGCGCGAAGCGCCATCGAAAGTTCGATTCCTTTCGTGGGCACCAAATTTAGTTTTTCTTGTTCTTTATAAAATCGCCGTCGTCCGGCAAAAACGCTATCTAAACTGGAGTCGCAAGAGTCATGGCAAAGGAAAAGTTCGAGCGCGCGAAGCCGCATGTGAACGTTGGCACGATTGGTCACGTTGACCACGGCAAGACGACGACGACGGCGGCGCTGACGAAGATTTCGTCGGACAAGTTTGGCAAGACCAAGTACGTGGCGTACGACGAAGTGGCGAAGGCGTCGGAATCGCAGGGTCGTCGTGACAGCACGAAGATTCTGACGATCGCGACCAGCCACGTGGAGTACGAAACCAACGCGCGCCACTACGCGCACGTCGACTGCCCCGGCCACGCGGACTATGTGAAGAACATGATCACCGGCGCCGCGCAGATGGACGGCGCGATCCTGGTAGTGTCGGCGGTGGACGGCCCGATGCCGCAGACCCGTGAGCACGTGCTGCTGGCCAAGCAGGTCAACGTGCCCAAGGTCGTGGTGTGGCTGAACAAGTGCGACCTGGTGGAAGACACCGAACTGCTGGAACTGGTCGAGATGGAAGTACGCGACCTGCTGAGCAAGTACGGCTTCCCGGGCGACGACACCCCGATCATCCGCGGCAGCGCGACCAAGGCGATCGCCGGCGAGCCGGAGTGGGTGGCCAAGGTGCAGGAGCTGTACGACGCGCTGGACACCTACATTCCGGAGCCGGAACGCCAGGTGGACAAGCCCTTCCTGCTGCCGGTGGAAGACGTGTTCTCGATCTCGGGCCGCGGCACCGTGGCCACGGGTCGTATCGAGCGCGGCATCATCAAGGTCGGTGAGAACGTTGAGATCGTCGGCATTCGCCCGACGGCGGTGAGCACCATCACCGGTGTTGAAATGTTCCGCAAGCTGCTCGACCAGGGCCAGGCGGGCGACAACGTCGGCCTGCTGCTGCGCGGCACGAAGAAGGAAGACATCGAGCGCGGCCAGGTTCTGTGCAAGCCGGGCAGCATCAAGCCGCATGCGAAGTTCGAGGGTGAGGTTTACGTGCTGACGAAGGAAGAGGGCGGTCGTCACACGCCGTTCTTCAAGGGCTATCGTCCGCAGTTTTACTTCCGCACGACCGACGTGACGGGCTCTGTGTTCCTGCCGGAAGGCACGGAGATGGTGATGCCGGGCGACAATATCAAGGTGACGGTTGAGCTGATCAACCCGATCGCGATGGAAGAGCAGGTTCGTTTCGCGATCCGTGAAGGCGGCCGCACCGTCGGCGCCGGCGTCGTTACGAAGATCCTCGCTTAAAGACACCAGCCCTCGGCGCCCCGACCGGACATCCGGTCAGGGCGCCGAGGGTTCGTCTTTGATTTTTGGCGGTAGGGCGCGTAAACTCCGCGCCCCTTTTGAAGTGCTCGGCTTTGTGTCTGTAGGGGCGTAGCTCAATTGGTAGAGCGTCGGTCTCCAAAACCGAAGGTTGGGGGTTCGACACCCTCCGCCCCTGCCATTAAGCGCTAGAGCGTTTCACGTCGAAATCATTTTGCATCAGTCGCACACCGGGATGTTGATGGAACCCCAGATCGAAGCACCCAGCTCATCGCGCTACGACAGCCTGTTGCTGATCGGTTCGGCGCTGTTGCTCGTGGGCGGCATGGTGGCGTTTTACTGGTTCAACGGCGAAGTCAACGCGGCCCTGCGCCTGCTGATTCTGCTGGCTGCACTCGGCGCCTCCGTTGCACTCGCTTATCGCACCCATCTTGGCCAGGAACTGTGGGGCTATGTCGTCGGCGCCCGCACCGAGTTGCGCAAGGTGGTCTGGCCGTCTCGCCAGGAAAGCCTGCAGGCCACGCTGATGATCGCCGTGGTCGTTCTGATCATGTCGGTGCTGCTCTGGGGCTTGGACTCCGTGCTGCTGTTCGGCGTGAAATCGCTCACCGGTCGGGGTTAAGAACACGATGAGCATGCGTTGGTACGTCGTACATGCGTATTCGCAGTACGAGAATAATGTGAAGAAGGCCCTGGTCGAGCGCATCGGCCGCGCGGGTCTGCAAGACAAGTTCGGCGACATCCTGGTCCCCACTGAAGAAGTGGTCGAGATCAAGGACGGCGTCAAGCGCACCACCGAGCGCAAGTTCTTCCCCGGCTATGTGCTGGTGCAGATGGAAATGGGCGAGGACACCTGGCATCTGGTCAAGTCCACGCCGAAAGTGCTGGGCTTCATCGGCGGTACGCCGGACAAGCCCGCGCCGATTTCCGAGAAGGAAGCCAATGCGATCCTGAATCGCGTCGAGGAATCGGTCGAGAAGCCGAAGCCGAAGACGCTGTACGAGCCGGGCGAATCCGTGCGCGTGACCGAAGGTCCGTTCGCCGATTTCAACGGCGTCGTCGAGGAAGTCAATTACGAGAAGAACCGTCTGCGTGTGGCCGTTCTGATCTTCGGCCGGTCGACGCCGGTCGAGCTGGAATTCTCTCAGGTCGAAAAGGGCTGAGACGGGGTTGTGCGAACAGTCCAGTGGACTGTTCGCCCGGCTCAGCGCCCGGCCACGGATGGCCGGGCCGGAAGCTTCGCCAAGGATGGCTGTTTTAGCGATGTAAGCGTTTCAAAGGCGGAGCCGGCGCAGCCGGTTCCATAAGCATCAACCGGGGAGCCGCGAAATAAACGCGGCGCTATCACCCATCAGGAGCATTCATGGCCAAGAAAGTCCAAGGCTACGTCAAGCTGCAAATTCCGGCCGGCAAGGCCAATCCCTCGCCGCCCATTGGTCCTGCGCTCGGTCAGCAGGGCGTGAACATCATGGGTTTCTGCAAAGAGTTCAACGCGGCAACGCAGAAGCTCGAACCCGGCATGCCGATCCCGGTGGTCATCACCGTGTATTCGGACAAGTCCTTCACCTTCATCATGAAGACGCCGCCGGCGACTTACCTGATCAAGAAGGCCGTCGGTATTGAATCCGGCTCGCCGACGCCCCATACCAAGAAGGTGGGCAAGATCAAGAAGAGCCAGCTGGAAGACATCGCCAAGCTGAAGTGGCCGGATCTCAACGCCGCCGACATGACCGCCGCGATCAAGATCATCGCCGGCTCTGCCCGTTCGATGGGCGTCGAAGTGGAAGGGGTCTAAGCCATGGCACTCACCAAGCGCGCCAAACTGTTTGCATCCAAGGTCGTCCAGGGCAAGGCCTATCCGCTCGAGCAGGCGCTCGATCTGATCGCCACCTGCTCCACCGCCAAGTTCAAGGAATCGGTCGATCTGTCGATCAACCTCGGCATCGACGCCAAGAAGTCGGACCAGAACGTCCGTGGCTCCACCGTGCTGCCGCACGGCAACGGCAAGTCGGTCCGCGTCGCCGTGTTCACCCAGGGCGCCAAGGCGGCCGAAGCCACTGCTGCCGGCGCCGACGCCGTCGGTATGGATGACCTCGCCGCCAAGATGAAGGCCGGCGACATGGACTACCAGGTCGTCATCGCCAGCCCGGACGCGATGCGCGTCGTCGGTCAGTTGGGCCAGCTGCTCGGTCCGCGCGGCCTGATGCCGAACCCGAAGACCGGCACCGTGACGCCGAACGTCGCCGAAGCGGTCAAGAACGCCAAGGCCGGTATGGCCAAGTTCCGCACCGACAAGGCCGGCATCGTGCATTGCTCGGTCGGCTCCGCCGATTTCGACAAGGCCAAGCTGATGGACAACCTGCTGGCCGTCGTCCGCGACGTGCGCAAGCAGAAGCCGTCCTCGAGCAAGGGCGTGTACATCAAGAAGGTCACGCTCTCGACCACGATGGGCCCGGGCATCCGCGTCGACGTGTCGACGCTGCCGGAGTAAGGCTTTTTCAAGTGTCTGCGGCGTTGCGAAGCATCGCCGCAGATTGGTAATTCAGATGTGTGTGGCCGCAAGGCTGCTCCATCCGAGACCGTAAGTCGCCGCAAGGCTTAAAGCTCGAAAGAGCGCTTACGCAGATGGTGCACGAGGCTCTCCGCTGACGGCACCGTGGTACGCAGCAAAGGTGGGCACTCGGCGAAAGTCGGGCAAGCCCGAGTCGTCAACGTAGTAGAGCAACACAGGAGTTAAGTCGGATGGCGCTAAGGCTCGAAGACAAGAAGGTCCTGGTTGCGGAAGTGAATGAAGTCGCGTCGCGCGCGCTCTCGGCAGTGGTTGCCGAGTACCGCGGTCTGACCGCCGGCAAGTTCGACATCCTGCGCAGTACTGCCCGTGAAAACGGCATCTACCTGCACGTGGTGAAGAACACGCTGGCCAAGCGCGCGGTGAAGGGCACGGAGTTCGAGTGCCTGGATCCGGTGCTGACGGGTCCGCTGGTCATCGGTTTTTCTCTCGATGATCCGGGTTCCGTCGGTCGGGTGATCAAGGACTTCGCAAAGGCCAACGACAAGCTGGTGGTCAAGGGTCTCGCGGTGGGTGGCAACCTCTATGGTGCCGCCGATCTCGATCGCCTCGCCAATCTGCCGACCAAGGATCAGGCTCTGTCCATGCTCCTCGGCGTCATGAAGGCACCGATCGCACAGTTCGTCCGTACCGTTGCGGAACCCACCGCCCAGTTCGTACGCGCCGTCAAGGCCGTCGGCGACAAGAAGGCAGAAGAAGCCGCTTAAGTCGTCGCAGCCTCACTTACGCAGTCCAGTTTTCGCACACACATCTATTTAAGTTTTTAAGGAGTTACCCATGTCGCTCAGCAATCAGGAAATCCTTGACGCGATCGCCGCCAAGTCCGTCATGGACATCGTCGAGCTGGTCAAGTTGATGGAAGAAAAGTTCGGCGTTTCCGCCGCCGCTCCGGTCGCCGCTGCTGCCGGCCCGGCCGCTGCCGCCGCCGCCCCGGTCGAAGAGAAGACCGAGTTCACCGTCGTTCTGACCGCCTTCGGCGAGAAGAAAGTCGAAGTCATCAAGGTCGTTCGCGAAATCACCGGCCTGGGCCTGAAGGAAGCCAAGGATCTGGTCGAAGGCGCGCCGCAGACCGTGAAAGACGGCGTGAACAAGGCCGACTCCGAAGCTCTGAAGAAGAAGCTCGAAGCCGCCGGCGCCAAGGTCGACATCAAGTAAATCTGATTCATCGCTGCACGTATCGGCAGCGAGAGTCGAGGAACGAAAGTCGAATTGAAGCATCCGCGTCATAGTTGAATCGGCAAAGGCTGGGGGCTCACGCTCCCGGCCTTTCGCCGCTTACAGAAGTCACTGCAATGGCTCGCGGCACTCGAGTGGTTTAGCGATCCATTGCAGTGGTTTTTGAAACTCCGCAGCACTTTTTTTCATCCACGGCTGGTAGCCCCCAGTCTTGAGACGAGGTAGAGATGGCCTACACCTTCACCGCCAAGAAGCGTATCCGCAAGGATTTCAGCAAGCTCACCGACACGCTGGAAATTCCTTTCCTGCTGGCCACCCAGATCGATTCGTATCGCGAGTTCCTGCAAGCCGACACCACCGCCAACAAGCGCAAGGAAGCCGGCCTGCACGCCGCCTTCAAGTCGGTGTTCCCGATGACCAGCTACAACGGCGGCGCGATGCTGGAGTACGTCAAGTACCGCCTCGACGAGCCGGTGTTCGAAGAAGTCGAGTGCCGCGTGCGCGGCCTGACCTTCGCCAGCCCGCTGAAAGTCACCGTGCGTCTGGTGATCTTCGATCGCGAGTCGAAGGAAAAGCGCATCAAGGACGTGCGTGAGCAGGAAGTCTATCTCGGCGAAGTGCCGCTGATGACCGACAACGGCACCTTCATCATCAACGGCACCGAGCGTGTCGTGGTGTCGCAGCTGCATCGTTCGCCCGGCGTGTTCTTCGATCACGACAAGGGCAAGACGCACAGCTCGGGCAAGTTGCTGTACAGCGCCCGCATCATTCCGTACCGCGGCTCCTGGCTGGACTTCGAGTTCGATCCGAAGGACAACCTGTTCGTGCGTATCGATCGTCGCCGCAAGCTGCCGGCGACGATCCTGATGCGCGCGCTCGGCTACGACAACCAGCAGATGCTGGCGATGTTCCACGAGATCAACACCTTCACGCTGCAGGATTCGGGCGCGCTGTGGGATCTGGTGCCGGAACGTCTGAAGGGTGAAAAGGCGCAGTTCGATATCGTCGACGGCAAGAAGGTGCTGGTGGAAGCCGGCAAACCGATCACCGCGCGCCACATCAAGCTGATCCGCGAAGCCAAGATCGCGCAGCTGGAAGTGCCGGACAGCTACCTGGTCGGCCGCATCCTGGCGCGCGACACCATCGACACCAACACCGGCGAGCTGCTCGCCGCCGCCAACTCCGAAATCACCGAAGTGCTGCTGCCGAAGCTGCGCGCCGCCGGTATCAAGGAGCTGCCGACGCTGTTCGTCAACGATCTCGACAAGGGCCCGTATGTCAGCACGACGCTGAACATCGACCCGACGCGCACCAAGCTCGAAGCGCTGGTCGAAATCTATCGCATGATGCGTCCCGGCGAGCCGCCGACCAAGGAAGCCGCCGAGGCGCTGTTCGAAGGCCTGTTCTTCGCGCCCGAAAAGTACGACCTGTCGGGCGTCGGCCGCATGAAGTTCAACCGTCGTCTGCGCCGCAACGAGACCACCGGCTCCGGCATTCTGTACGACGGCAAGTTCTTCCAGCTGCTGAAGCACGAAACCGCCAAGGAACTTGCCGCCAAGCTCGGCCCGGACGTCAGCGACATCGCCGACGTGATGAAGCAGATCATCGCGATCCGCAACGGCGAAGACGTCACCGACGATATCGATCACCTCGGCAATCGTCGCATTCGTGCCGTTGGCGAAATGACCGAGAACGTGTTCCGTACCGGCCTGGTCCGTGTCGAGCGCGCGGTGCGCGAGCGCCTGGCGCTGGCCGAAGCCGAGAACCTGACGCCGCAGGACCTGATCAATGCCAAGCCGGTCGGCGCCGCGATCAAGGAATTCTTCGGCTCGTCGCAGCTGTCGCAGTTCATGGATCAGAACAATCCGCTGTCCGAGATCACCCACAAGCGCCGCGTCTCGGCGCTTGGGCCGGGCGGTTTGACGCGTGAGCGTGCCGGCTTCGAAGTCCGCGACGTGCATCCGACCCACTACGGCCGCGTCTGCCCGATCGAAACGCCGGAAGGCCCGAACATCGGTCTGATCAACTCGCTGGCCTGCTATGCGCGCACCAACGACTACGGCTTCCTCGAGACGCCGTATCGCAAGGTCATCGACGGCAAGGTCAGCAACGAGATCGACTACCTGTCGGCGATCGAAGAAGGCCGCTACGTGATCGCGCAGGCGAACTCGGAACTCAACGCCAAGGGCGCGTTCCAGTCCGACCTGGTGTCCTGCCGTTTCCAGAACGAATTCACCTTGATGACGCCCGACAAGGTCCAGTACATGGACGTGTCGCCGCGCCAGATCGTGTCGGTTGCCGCCGCGCTGATTCCGTTCCTGGAACACGACGATGCCAACCGCGCGCTGATGGGTTCGAACATGCAGCGCCAGGCCGTGCCGACGCTGCGTAACGAAAAGCCGCTGGTCGGCACCGGCATGGAGCGTCGCGTCGCGATCGACTCCGGCAATGCGATCGTCGCCCGTCGCGGCGGCGTGGTCGACAAGTCCGACGCCTCGCGCGTCGTGATCCGCGTCAACGACGAAGAAACCGTCGCCGGCGAAGCGGGCGTCGACATCTACAACCTGGTCAAGTACACGCGCTCCAACCAGAACACCTGCATCAACCAGCGTCCGCTGGTGGCGCCGGGTGACGTGGTCGCGCGCGGCGACGTGCTGGCCGATGGTCCGTCCACCGATCTGGGCGAGCTCGCGCTCGGCCAGAACATGCTGATCGCGTTCATGCCGTGGAACGGCTACAACTTCGAAGACTCGATCCTGATCAGCGAGCGCGTCGTCGAAGAAGATCGCTTCACCACGATCCACATCGAAGAACTGACTTGCGTCGCGCGTGAAACCAAGCTGGGGCCGGAAGAAATCACCGCCGACATTCCCAACGTCAACGAGCAGGCGCTGCGTCGTCTCGACGAGAGCGGCATCGTCTACATCGGCGCCGAAGTGAAGGCCGGCGACATCCTCGTCGGCAAGGTCACGCCCAAGGGCGAGACCCAGCTGACGCCGGAAGAAAAGCTGCTGCGCGCGATCTTCGGCGAGAAGGCCAGCGACGTGAAGGACACCGGCCTGCGCGTGCCGGCCGGCATGGACGGCACCGTCATCGACGTGCGCGTGTTCACCCGCGAAGGCGTCAAGAAAGACAAGCGTGCGCTGTCGATCGAGGAGAGCGAGCTGACCGCGGTCCGCAAGGACTTGAACGACCAGCAGCGTATTTTCGAAGACGACATCTACGACCGTCTGTACCGCATCCTGCAGGGCAAGGTCGCCGACGGCGGCCCGAACAAGCTGAAGAAGGGCAGCAAGGTCGACGCCGAATATCTGGCTTCGGTCGAGCGCGACAAGTGGTTCGAAATCCGCCTGCAGGACGAAGATGCGCAGGCGCAGCTCGAAGCCGCGACCAAGCAGCTCAAGGATCAGCGCGCCTACTTCGATGCTCGTTACGAGAACAAGAAGCGCAAGATCCAGGCGGGCGACGAGCTCAGCCCCGGCGTGCTGAAGATGGTCAAGGTCTACCTGGCCGTGAAGCGCCGTATCCAGCCGGGCGACAAGATGGCCGGCCGCCACGGCAACAAGGGCGTGATCTCGCAGATCGTGCCGGTGGAAGACATGCCGCACATGCCGGACGGCACGCCGGTCGACATCGTGCTGAACCCGCTGGGCGTGCCGTCGCGCATGAACATCGGCCAGCTGCTGGAAGTGCATCTGGGCTGGGCTGCGAAAGGCATCGGCAAGAAGATTGACACGATGATCCAGCAGCAGAAGGCGGTCGGCGAAATCCGCAAGTTCCTCGAGAAGGTCTACAACAGCGGCAAGACTCCGGCCGCGAAGAAGGAAGACCTGTCGCAGCTCAACGACACGGAAATCCTGGCGCTGGCGAAGAACCTGACCACCGGTCTGCCGGTGGCGTCGCCGGTGTTCGACGGCGCGGCCGAAGAAGAGATCAAGGAGCTGCTGGAGCTGGCGGGCCTGCCGCGTACCGGCCAGGCGCAGCTCACCGACGGCCGCACCGGCGATGACTTCGCTCGTCCGATCACGGTCGGCTACATGTACTACCTGAAGCTCAACCATCTGGTCGACGACAAGATGCACGCGCGTTCCACCGGCCCGTACTCGCTGGTCACGCAGCAGCCGCTGGGTGGCAAGGCGCAGTTCGGCGGTCAGCGCTTCGGCGAGATGGAAGTCTGGGCGTTGGAAGCCTACGGCGCGGCGTACACGCTGCAGGAAATGTTGACCGTGAAGTCGGACGACACCAACGGCCGTACGCGCATGTACAAGGCGATCGTCGATGGCGATCACCGCATGCACGCCGGCATGCCGGAATCGTTCAACGTGCTGGTCAAGGAAATCCGCTCGATCGGTCTGAACATCGAGCTGGAGCAGAACCAGTAGCGCGTGGTTGAGTGACCAGAAGGTGGGTTGGCGGCTAGCCGCTAGCCCACCCTACAAAGAATCGAGTTTTTGGAGTCACCATGAAAGAACTGTTCAACATGCTTCGCGCTCCGGCCGAAGAATTCGAAGATTTCGACGCGATCAAGATCGGCCTGTCGTCGCCGGAAGTGATCCGCTCGTGGTCGTTCGGCGAAGTGAAGAAGCCCGAGACGATCAACTACCGCACGTTCAAGCCGGAACGCGACGGCCTGTTCTGCGCCAAGATCTTTGGACCGATCAAGGATTACGAGTGCCTGTGCGGCAAGTACAAGCGCCTGAAGCACCGCGGCGTGGTCTGCGAAAAGTGCGGCGTGGAAGTCACCGTCGCCAAGGTGCGCCGTGAGCGCATGGGCCACATCGACCTGGCCTCGCCGGTCGCGCACATCTGGTTCCTGAAATCGCTGCCGAGCCGTATCGGCCTGCTGCTCGACATGCCGCTGCGCGCGATCGAACGCGTGCTGTATTTCGAAGCGCACATCGTCGTCGACCCGGGCCTGACGCCGCTCGAGAAAGGCCAGCTGCTGACGGAAGAGGAATACCTCGATTCCGTCGAGAAGTACGGTGACGAGTTCGACGCGCGCATGGGCGCCGAAGCCGTGCACGACCTGCTCAAGGCGATCGACCTGCAGAAGGAAACGATCCGCATGCGCGAAGAGCTCGCCGGCACTGCCAGCGAGACCAAGATCAAGAAGCTCGGCAAGCGCCTCAAGCTGATCGAATACTTCATCGCCAGCCACAACCGTCCGGAATGGATGGTGATGACGGTTCTGCCGGTGCTGCCGCCGGATCTGCGTCCGCTGGTGCCGCTGGACGGCGGCCGCTTCGCGACCTCGGATCTGAACGATCTGTATCGCCGCGTCATCAACCGCAACAACCGTCTGAAGCGCCTGCTCGAACTGACGGCGCCGGACATCATCGTGCGCAACGAAAAGCGCATGCTGCAGGAATCGGTCGACGCGCTGATCGACAACGGCCGTCGCGGCCGTGCGATCACCGGCACCAACAAGCGCCCGCTGAAGTCGCTGGCCGACATGATCAAGGGCAAGCAGGGCCGCTTCCGCCAGAACTTGCTCGGCAAGCGCGTCGACTACTCCGGCCGTAGCGTCATCGTGGTCGGCCCGACGCTGAAGCTGCACCAGTGCGGCCTGCCGAAGAAGATGGCCCTCGAACTGTTCAAGCCGTTCGTGTTCAGCCTGCTGCAGCGCAAGGGCCTGGCGACCACGATCAAGGCCGCCAAGAAGATGGTCGAGCGCGAAGAAGCCGCCGTTTGGGATTGCCTCGAAGAGTGCATCCGCGAACATCCGGTGCTGCTGAACCGCGCGCCGACGCTGCATCGCCTCGGCATCCAGGCGTTCGAGCCGATCCTGATCGAAGGCAAGGCGATCAACCTGCACCCGCTCGTCTGCACGGCATTCAACGCCGACTTCGACGGTGACCAGATGGCCGTGCACGTTCCGCTGAGCCTCGAGGCCCAGCTGGAAGCGCGCGTGCTGATGATGGCCAGCAACAACATCCTGTCGCCGGCCTCCGGCGACCCGATCATCGTGCCGTCGCAGGACGTCGTGCTCGGCCTGTACTGGATGACGCGTGAGCGCATCGGTGCGCCGGGCGAAGGCATGGTCTTCACCGACGTGGGCGAAGTGCATCGCGCCTACGAGACCGCGCAGGTTCACCTGCAGGCCAAGATCAGCGTGCGTCTGCGCGACGTGACCGAGAGCGGCGAGAAGCTGTTCCGCCGCGTCGAGACCACCACCGGCCGCGCCCTGCTCAGCGAAATCCTGCCGGAAACCATTCCGTTCTCGGTCATCAACAAAACGATGACCAAGAAGGAAGTGTCGCGCGTGATCAACTACGTGTACCGCAAGGCCGGCACCAAGGACACTGTCGTGTTCGCCGACCAGCTGATGTACACGGGCTTCCGCATGTCGACCAAGGCCGGCATCAGCTTCTGCCTCGACGACATCATCATCCCGGAAGAAAAAGCCAAGATCCTCGCCGCGGCCGAAGCCAAGGTGAAGGAAGTCGACCGCGAATATTCCGAAGGTCTGACCACGCAGCAGGAACGCTACAACCGAGTGGTCGATCATTGGTCGCGTGCCAACGACGACATCTCCAAGGCGATGATGGTGCGTATCGGCAAGGAGAAGTACGTCGGCAAGGACGGCAAGGAAGGCGAGCAGGCCTCGTTCAACTCCGTGTTCATGATGGCCGACTCCGGCGCGCGTGGTAGCCAGGCGCAGATCCGTCAGCTGGCCGGCATGCGTGGTCTGATGGCCAAGCCGGACGGCTCGATCATCGAAACGCCGATCACCGCGAACTTCCGCGAAGGTCTGAACGTTCTGCAGTACTTCATCTCCACCCACGGTGCTCGTAAAGGCCTGGCCGATACCGCGCTGAAGACCGCCAACTCCGGTTATCTGACGCGTCGTCTGGTCGACGTGGCGCAGGACGTGGTCGTGACCGCAGAAGACTGCGGCACCGATCAGGGCCTGCTGATGATGCCGATCGTGGAAGGCGGCGACATTCTCGAGCCGCTGCGCGAGCGCGTGCTCGGCCGTGTCACGCTGCGTGATGCCTACCAGCCGGGCCGCGAAGAAGTCATCGTGCCCGCCGGTACGCTGATCGACGAAAAGTGGGCCGAATCCATCGAGCGCAACAGCGTCGATGAAATCTGGGTGCGTTCGCCGATCACCTGCGAGCTGCCGTTCGGCATCTGCGGCAAGTGCTACGGCCGCGACCTGGCGCGTGGCCACAAGATCAACATCGGCGAAGCGGTCGGCGTCATCGCCGCGCAGTCGATCGGCGAGCCGGGCACGCAGCTGACGATGCGCACCTTCCACGTCGGCGGCGCCGCCAACCGTAGCGCGTCCAGCGACGGTGTCGACGCGCGTGCTGCCGGTACCGCGCGCGTGCACAACCTGAAGACGGTCCGCAACAAGGACAACAATCTGGTTGCGGTTTCGCGTTCCGGTGAAATCGGCGTCATCGCCGCCGACGGCCGTGAGCGTGAGCGCTACAAGATTCCGTACGGCGCCACCATCCTGGTCGACGACGGCCAGGAAGTGAAAGCCGGCCTGCGTCTGGCCAAGTGGGATCCGCATACTCACCCGATCGTCACCGAGCTGGCGGGCTTCGTGAAGTTCCAGGACTTCGAAGAAGGCGTGACCGTGCAGCGCGAAAGCGATGCGATCACCGGCCTCTCCAACCTGGTCGTCACCGAAGCGCGTTCGCGTGGCAGCGCCGGTAAGGATCTGCGTCCCTTGCTGATGCTGGTCGACGCCAAGGGCAAGCAGCTGAACTTCCCGGGCACCGACATTCCGGCCGCGTACTCGCTGCCGCCGAAGGCCGTTATCGGCACCGAAGACGGTGGCGAAGTGAAGGTCGGCGACGTCGTCGCGCGCATCCCACAGGAAAAGGGCCGCTCGCGCGACATCACCGGCGGTCTGCCGCGTGTTGCCGATTTGTTCGAGGCGCGCAAGCCGAAGGAGCCGGCGGTTCTGGCGGAAGCCAGCGGCACCATCAAGTTCGGTGCCGGCACCAAGGGCAAGCAGCGCATCAAGATCGTCCAGGCCGACGGCGAAGAGGCCGAGCTGCTGGTACCGAAGTGGGTGGAAATCCGTGTGTTCGAAGGCGAACACGTGGAGAAGGGCGAAATCATGTCGGATGGCGAACCCAGCCCGCATGACATCCTGCGTCTGCAGGGCGTGACCGCGCTCGCCAACCACCTGGTCAAGGAAATCCAGGACGTGTATCGCCTGCAGGGCGTGCGCATCAACGACAAGCACATCGAAGTGATCATTCGCCAGATGCTGCGCAAGGTGGAGATCGCCGAAACCGGCGACAGCCGCTTCCTGCAGGGCGAACAGGCCGAAATCTTCCACGTGCTGGCCGAGAACAAGAAGCTCAAGGGCGAGAACAAGCGGGGCGCGCAGTACTACCGCCAGCTGCTGGGTATCACCAAGGCTTCGCTGTCGACGGAAAGCTTCATCTCCGCGGCGTCGTTCCAGGAAACCACGCGAGTGCTGACCGAAGCATCGGTCCGCGGCTCACGCGACGAACTGCGCGGCCTGAAGGAAAACGTCATCGTCGGCCGTCTGATCCCGGCTGGCACGGGCCTGGCGCATCACGAGCAGCGCCGCCGCAACCGCGGCGGCAGCTTCCTCGACGACCTGCAGAAAGTTAGCTCCGCCTCCAGCCCGATCAGCGACGTGTTCGAAGCCACTGGCAACGAGCGCCGGACGATTGCGGGTGGGGATGATGATGGGGATGAGGGCGGTAGCGAGGAGTAGTCGCAAGAGAACTCATCCAGACAGACCGGTAGACATCAAGGCCGGCCACCAACTACGTGATTGCTGCACGGTTGGTGGCCGGCTTTCTATTTTGGTTGATGGTTAACGAGTCGCCGCCGATAGGTAATACTCAGCCTCTTCTTGGCGGTCAACGGTTTATCAGTTGGTAGGGAATATGTCCGACAACGAGTTGTCGTTTGCAGAACTAACGCGCCGGCTCTACGAGTCGAAATGGCTGGTGATGTCGGTAACGATGGCTGCGACAGCCGCCGCCCTCGCGGTGGCGTTGCTGTCCACTCCGATATTCAAGGCCGAGGTTCTGCTAGTCCCAGTCGAACACGACTCATCTGGCGGGAGGGGACTATCCAGCCAGATTGGTGGACTTGCCTCCTTGGCCGGGGTTTCGCTGGGCGGGAAATCGGGAGACGATGCCGAAGCAATTGCGATGTTGAAATCGCGGCTGCTTACGTATTCTTTGATTAAAGAGAGAAACCTTTTGCCACTCCTATTTCCAAAAAAATGGGATCAAGCTCAGCATCGGTGGAAAGACAACGTTAAAGTTCCGACGCTGTGGGACGCCGAGCGGATTTTCTCGAAAAGCGTTCGACAGATATTGGATGACAAAAAAACAGGTCTGGTGACAGTTTCCGTTGAGTGGACCGATCCGACACTCGCAGCTGACTGGGTTACTGAATTGGTCAACAGCACCAACAGGCTGCTGCGAGCGAGAGCCATCGAGCATGCTGAAGTCAATATCGCTTTTCTAAAAACGCAATTGGATCAGACCAGTGTGATCGAGGTTCGTCAGTCGATCTATCGCCTGCTCGAAGACGAGATCAAGAAAGTAATGCTGGCGCACGGCGACTCGGAATACGCGTTCAAAGTTCTTGATCCGGCCGTTGTCCCAGAAGAAAAAATACGTCCGGCGCGCGGCATTATTGTTGGGCTCGGTTTCTTTCTTGGCTTTGGAGTGTCATGCGTCATTGCCGTGCTGATATCGACTAAGCGGTATAGAGAACCAGCGGCTTAGCGCTAGTTCCGTATGACCGCGTCGGCTGGAACTTCGACGCCCCATTTGCCCCAGCCTAGGGAAAGCAAAAACGCCATCGAAATGATCAATGTTGGTAGAGGCATGTCGTTGAGAAAGCCGACTGGGAAGCCGCTTACATAAGGGTAGAAGCCAAGGATGTAGATCAGGCAAGTGTTGCCGTCGTTTCCGCCGCGAACGAAATAGTAGTGCGAAATGCAAAGCAGCATTCCAAAAAACGCGCCGGCTACGAAGGGGCCAATGTCCCCAAAATAAAGAATAAACTCGTTGATGAACCCGAAATTGACGGTCACGCCCATGGCGTAGACCTCGGGCAATACCTTGGAAGTCAGGGTCGAGGAAAATGTCAGCGGTTTTTCTGGATAAATTGATCGTGGCAAGGGTTGAAATAGCGTGTCTGTTATATAACCAGTATCGTGGTAAGCACGTGCTCCAATAGAGCCTGTCGTTTGACTATCAAAATAGTCGAACCTATCGTAGATCACGGCAAGCGGATCTATCGATACACGATCATAGAAAGTCATCCAGATGTCTGGGGAGAGGGCTTGAGTGCCGAAACGAAGCTGCTCCCGGACGACGGTGTACAGCGGCACGAAAACGATCAGGGCCAAAAATCCGACAACAAGGTTTAGTCTGACCACTCTTACGGAATAGCGCTGGTTCAAAAACAGCATTCCTGCAAGAAAGAAATAGGCGAAAAGAGACGCGAAGCCACTGATCAGGCAGAAACCGATTGTGGTTGCAGCTGCAGCGTGATCGAGAAGAGTGAGCGAGTTTGATCGCCATCTACTGAAGTAGATAAGGCCCTGCAGTTTCAAAAAAAACAGGAAGGCGACTAGGAAATATGCCGCACCGCCGCCCTGGATCGCCTGTCTGAACCCTAATGGATCGTTCAGGGGGCTGCCGACGGCTCGGCCGCCGATGGCCAATAGTGAAAATACGAGCAGCAGCGTCGCAGCGTGACAGACGCAAACAACTACCGGGCGCACCTTAAATATTGTCTGACGGTGTGCGCGGACACTATCGAAGTGTCCGTGGAGAAAAATGGTGTAAGGGACATAGAAAGCGACTGCCGTAGCCAGGGCCGCCGCTGTGTCGAGCAACCAGATCTGCCAGTCGGCTGGCAGGTCGTTAATCGCAGCTCGATATAGAAATTCTCCAAAAACGAAAAAGCCAGTGAACGCCAAGTACGCAAACCCGGGCGATGAAAAAGCTAATGGTCGTGGAGATGATGCCACTTGGTTTTTCTGAGTTCCGTCGAATGGTCCTACAGAGGCAGTGCCGACCCACCGGTTACTCTGCGATACATCATGTCGTGCTCGGCAACGAAGCGATCAAAGCCAAATGCAACTGATGCTCTGACTTGGCCATAAGAACCCATAGCCTGCAGCCTATTGCTATCTTCCAGCAGCAACTTCAGATTGGCAGCAAGGGCAAGGCTGTCCTCGCTAATCGAAAGTAGGCCGGTCTCACCGTCCAATACTACCTCGGGGATGGCCTGCGCAGTGGTCGACACAACCGGCAGCCTGTAAAACATCGCTTCAAGAAAAACCAGGCCGAACGATTCCCAGCGGCTGGGCATAACGAAGATGTCTGCTGCCCGATAAAAATTTTCCAGATTTGATTGCCAGCCCAGCCAAAGGACCCGGTCGTCGATGCCGAGGCCGGAGCACAGCGAACGCAGTTCCGCCATCAATGTACCGTCGCCGCAGATCAATAGCTTGACCGCCTTGTCCGTCTTTAGTTGAGCGACGGCATGCAACAGTACGTCCGCTCCTTTCTGGTGTTCCAGGCGTCCGCAGAAAAGCAGCACGCTCTCGCCTTCGGCGATGTTGACCGTATCGCGTATGGCCAGTCGTGCCGCCACCTTGTCGATGACCTCTGGTGGAGGTCCCGACATCGGCAGCGAGTTGTAGATGACCTGAGTTTTTCCCTTGCCGAGAATCTTCTCTTTCTCGCCAAACTGCCTGATGTATCGCGAAGGTGAGATGTAGGCGTCAGTGCCCCAATCTAGAACGCGTTCGATCGATGCGTACAGCCATCGCTGCGGATTCGGCGTGAACTCGTCGGCTCCGAAAGCATGAATTGTATGAACCACCTTGAGCTTGCGACGCGACAGAGCTGCCGCGACACGCCCGATGAATCCGCCAAGGCTGGTATGTGTGTGGACGATGTCGTATTGGCTCGTCTTCAGGATTCGCAGCAGGAATCCGACATTCTTCAGCGCCGATAGAGGGTTGAAGATGCTCGGTGCGGCCGGGAACCGGTAGACCTTATGAACGCCGGCTTCAATCTCCTGATCCTGCGAGCCCCCCAGCGCGTAGTAGCAAAGGCCGAGATCGAATCCTCGTTCCTTTAACGCCGCGCAAAGCACCGAGATGTATTTGCCCGAGCCGCCGAGGCTCTTCGATGTGACGAACAGGATGCGCGTATTGCTCATTACTCGTTCAGCTTCCGTTATGCTTATTAATCGCCTGCGCCGCAGATCACTGAGCTAAGCGTTTGAGTCGCGTGGTAACGGCTTCCGCCACCTCGTAAAAAAGCCGCTTCGCCGGAATGTACAGATCGCCGGTGACGGACCACCGCGCGTTCGCCGACGAGCGTGCCTGCATGATTTCGCGCAGCAGGCGGCGGCGTGCGCTCCATGAGTTCGACAGGCCGCCTTCCGCCATCATGATCTCGTAATTCGGGCAGAAGCGGGCCTGATAAATTTTCAGTGCGCGCAGCATGAATTCGAAATCACCCGCAATTTTCAGATCCGCATTGAACAGCCCTAGTTCATGGAACAGCCGAGTGCGATGCAGCGTGCCGGTATGGGTGAAGCACATGCTGGCCGATAGCGCCCTATACAGATTATCGATCTGGCCGTTGTCCTCGCGCAGCACGCGTTCATCCGGATCCACGACATAGACTTTGCCGTAGATCACGCCGACGCTGTCGTCGACGGACGTAGCGTCGTCTACGACGCGCTGGATGGAATTCGCGTTCTTGAAGTAGTCGTCGCTGCCCAAAAAAATGATCCAACTACCGCTGGCCCTAGCGATCCCCTTGTTCCAGGCATCGTAGACGCCGCGATCTTTCTCACAGACAACGGCCTGTGGTGCGAACTCGGCGGCGACGGCCATAGTGCGATCGGTCGAGCAGTTGTCGACGATTATCAGTTGCACCGATTCGGTTTGTTGGCGGACCGACTGCAGGCAACGGTGCAGGGTTTTTTCGCTGTTGTAAGTCGCGACGATCAGGCTGACGGTGGGGCGGATCATTTGCTACGTTCCCGCTCGAAGCGTTGTTCTTCTTCTCTGCGAAACAGCCCGTTGTTTTCGATCACCTTCGCGCGCTCGTAGCCGTGCTCCCATTCCCAGATGCGCAGCCAGATGCCGATTGCCATTTGTAAGCGGTAGAACGAGTGAATGAACCCAAGCATTCCGTAGCGGCAGGCGCCGAAGCGGAAATAGGCATTGCCAAACTCCTTGAGCGACTCGAAAATCATCTTGAACCACGAAAACCTTGCGCCGTCCTTGTAGCGCTGATACGCCAGCACGTCGTTGTATCCGCCGTGTTTTCTTTCCGTCCAGGAGACGTCATAGTCCCGGAACTGGTAATAGTGACAGCGGCTGTCGTGCACGAGTGATAGCACGCGGTCCGCTGCACAGCAGATCTGGCCGCGGCCGTGCACGGTATTGCCGACATAGGAGACCGCGCCGCGTTTAAAGAACCGCAACTCGCCAGGGTTGCCGCGTCCCGGAAGACCGCTGATCGGGATCGGCAGCCCGGCCGTGATGCTCACCCGATAAGCGCGCGCCACGTCGTGCGAATCGGTCTCCGCGATCTGCGCGTAGCGCCGCAGCAACTCGAAAGGGACGAATTCGCTGCAAGAGGCGATCAATATGTAGTCGGTCCCAACTGCCCGCCATAGCGGATCCATCACCTCGGGCGTCTCGATGAATCCGGGATTACCGATAGTTACGCATCGGACGCCGAGCCGGCCTGCCACTTCCCGGGTGGCGTCGGTGCTGCAATTGTCGACGACCAGCACGTCCATCAGCCCGGCGAAGTTCGCCAGGCTTCTTTCAAGGCGACCTGCCTCGTTATAAGCGAACAGGCAGACGGTGATCTTGTCGGAGAGGATCTTCATTGCGTCGGGCGCTGCCGCAGATAGGCGATGGAAAAAGTCACAACCTGACTGGCGACCAGCGAACTGCCGATCAGGTAAGGGATTAAATGTGGGGGAACCGTGATTTGCCAGCTGAACACAATCACCAGAAAACCAAGAGAGGTCGCGCCGGCAATAGGCCATATCGAGCGCCCCGCATGGTTTCTCTGATGCACCAGCGCGCCGATCAAAGCGTTGCCGCCTTCCACGAGCACTCCCATCGAAGCCAAGATCATATACGGCAGTAGCGACATGCGGTTTGTGGCGAACAGAAACGCAGCCACTGCTGGCAGTACCAGAACGGCCAATGCACCTGCGCTCATCAGCAGCGCTTTCAGCCACGGTTTCAGAACGTCGAGACCGGAGTAAAGCTTGGGAATGTATTTCTGTGACAAAGTGGTGAAGACCGGCAACGAGCCCGTGCTGCCGAACGTGGTCAGCAGGGAGGCAATGCCGATGGTCTCAGGCGCGACACCTAACAAGATCAGGATCGGCCGATACGCCTGCAACTGGCCCCAGTTCAGCAGCGAAGAGCAGCCGACCGAGGAAACGATCCTGTAAAGCTCCGCCGGTCGTATCCCCAGCTTCTGCTGAGAGCCGCGAGCCGATTTGAGCACGTAGCCGATTCCGCAAAGACCCGCCATCGAGGCGCCCATCGCATTGGCCAGGATCAGGCCCGTCGGGCTGATGGGGAATGCGCTTAAAGCCAACAAGGTAAGGCCCAGTCTCAGCATCTGCTCGAGCAGATTGGCCGAGGCCGCCAGTTCCTGCTTGCGGTACAGCGTTAGCAGATCGCGACCGGTCGCCGACAGATAGCTCGCACCGGACAGCACGGCACAGCTCAGGGCGGTCGACCACCAGGCGTCCGGCAGCGTGGCGGCAAAATAGCTACCGCCTGAAACGGCGACAATGGCGACGCCGCAAAGCCAGCCCCTGCCGATGTAGGCCAGCGTCGCCGATTTGTTCAAGTGTCCAGTGCTGGCCAGAGATGACGACTTGCGTTGCAGTTGCAGCCCGATGCCGACGAACACAGCCGCATTTCCGAAATAAGCGACCGTGGCAAATAAGTAGTAGTAGCCGACATCGGCAAGACTCAGGCCCGCAACCACCGCGACATTGATCGCCAGCGCGCAGACGGCGCTCATGCCGCGGACCGCTGTGGACCGCCCATGCTCGCGTAGGGCGGAACTCGCGCGGATCAGCAGCGTAGATACGTTCATGGAGCCGCCCGCGGCGCGGCTTGACCCAAATCCAGGCATGTGGTCAAAAGGCAGCGCGGCGGGCATGATCTGCGGTCTAACATCAGGTCGGCTGGCCCGGTCGTTGGCATGCAAGCTTGATTCTTGGTCGTGAGCGCGAGAGAAAATCGGCTTGTGGCGGGTTCGGCGGTGCGCGCAGATTGCTGGGACTGTGGCTTGAATCGCGAGTATGGGGCGTCGTGCGCCGCCCTTTTTATCGAGGATGCGGGGGGCAGCGGAGGAAGTGTAGCAGCGCGCTCAGGCCGCCTATCGCAGGCATCCCGCTTGGCCGGCTTTTCCAGCTGGACCGTCGCGGGCAGATTGCGTCGGTGCCAACGCTCGGTTGAATGTCCTCACCGCGGCTCATGCGCAGGCGGCGTATGGATGTTGACACGGCCTGACGCCCCTCTTACCATGCGCGCCCTTTCCCGATAGGCCGCCTGTCCGCGGTCTGTCCTCTCTTTGTCAAGCTGGGAAGCATCCGCGTGCCAACAATCAATCAGCTCGTGCGTAACTGCCGCAGCCCGAAGACCTACAAGAGCAAGGCCCCTGCACTGGAGTCCTGCCCCCAGAAGCGTGGCGTCTGCACCCGCGTCTACACGACGACGCCGAAAAAGCCGAACTCCGCTCTGCGTAAGGTCTGCCGCGTTCGTCTGACGAACGGTTTCGAAGTCACCAGCTACATCGGTGGTGAAGGGCACAACCTGCAGGAGCACAGCGTCGTCATGATTCGTGGCGGCCGTGTCAAGGATCTTCCCGGCGTTCGCTATCACACGGTCCGCGGTGCGCTCGACGCATCCGGCGTGGACAAGCGCCGCCAGAGCCGTTCCAAGTACGGCGCCAAGCGTCCCAAGGCCGGCGCTGCCGCGGCCGCCACCAAGAAGAAGTAAGCCATGTCACGTCGCCGCAAGCCAGAAATCCGCGTCATTCTTCCGGATCCGAAGTACAAGAACCTGGTCGTCACCAAGTTCATGAACATGGTCATGGAAGACGGCAAGAAGTCCACCGCCGAGAAGATCGTCTATGGCGCGCTGGACCAGATCGCCAACAAGAAGAAGACCGGCGAGCCGGCCGTCGTGCTGCAGACCGCGTTCGACAACGTTGCCCCGTCGGTCGAGGTGAAGTCCCGCCGCGTCGGTGGTGCCACCTACCAGGTTCCGGTCGAAGTCCGCTCCGCCCGCCGCACCACGCTGGCGATGCGCTGGGTCATCGACGCCGCTCTGAAGCGCGGCGAGAAGTCCATGGCCGACCGTCTGGCGGGCGAGCTGATGGATGCTTCCGAGCACCGCGGCGCCGCCGTCAAGAAGCGCGAAGATACGCACAAGATGGCCGAGGCCAACAAGGCTTTCGCCCACTTCCGCTGGTAGTCACCGCGGCGCGTCAAAGCAGCAAACCGCAGTAAATGAACGGCGCCTGGAAAGGCGCCGTTTCGTCCCTATATACGGGGTCCCCGTTCTTACGAACCCCAACGAGCTGAGCCATGGCACGCACTACGCCCATCGAGCGCTATCGCAACATCGGTATTTCCGCGCATATCGACGCCGGCAAGACCACCACCACCGAGCGCGTCCTGTTCTACACGGGCGTGAACCACAAGATCGGTGAAGTCCACAATGGCGCCGCCACGATGGACTGGATGGAGCAGGAGCAGGAGCGTGGCATCACGATCACCTCCGCTGCGACCACGACGTTCTGGAAGGGCATGGCCAACCAGTTCGACCAGCACCGCATCAACATCATCGACACCCCCGGACACGTCGACTTCACCATCGAAGTCGAGCGTTCCATGCGCGTGCTCGACGGCGCCTGCATGCTGTACTGCGCCGTGGGCGGCGTGCAGCCGCAGTCCGAGACCGTGTGGCGGCAGGCCACCAAGTACAAGGTCCCGCGCCTGGCCTTCGTCAACAAGATGGACCGCACCGGTGCGGATTTCTTCAAGGTCGTCAGGCAGATCAAAGAGAAGCTGCGCGCCAACCCGGTCCCGATCCAGATCCCGATCGGCGCGGAAGACAACTTCCAGGGCGTGGTCGACCTGGTCAAGATGAAAGCCATCATCTGGAGCGACGCCGATAAGGGCGTCAGCTTCACCTATGGCGAGATCCCGGCCGAGCTGGCCGAGACCGCCAAGAAATGGCGTGAAAACATGGTTGAAGCCGCGGCGGAAGCCAGCGAAGACCTGATGAACAAGTATCTCGAGCAGGGCGACCTGTCCGAGGAAGAGATCAAGCTCGCGCTGCGCAAGCGCACGCTGGCACTGGAAATCTTCCCGATGCTGTGCGGCTCGGCGTTCAAGAACAAGGGTGTGCAGGCGATGCTCGACGCGGTCGTCGAGTACCTGCCGGCCCCGACCGACGTGCCGGCGCTGATGGCGCACGACGTCGAGGACTACGACCAGCTGATCGAGCGCAAGGCCCAGGACAACGAGCCGTTCTCGGCTCTGGCGTTCAAGATCATGACCGACAAGTACGTCGGCGCGCTGACCTTTATCCGCGTGTATTCCGGCGTTCTGAAGCAGGGCGACTCGGTCTACAACTCGCGTAACGGCAAGAACGAGCGCATCGGCCGTCTGGTGCAGATGCACGCCAACGAGCAGCAGGCGATCACCGAAGTGCACGCCGGCGACATCGCCGCCTGCGTGGGTCTGAAGGACGTGTTCACCGGCACCACACTGGCCGATCTGGCCAAGCCGGTCGTGCTCGAGCGCATGGTGTTCCCGGAGCCGGTCATCAGCCAGGCGGTGGAGCCCAAGACCAAGGCCGACCAGGAAAAGATGGGCATCGCGCTGTCGCGCCTGGCTCAGGAAGATCCGTCGTTCCGCGTGTTCACCGACGAAGAGACCGGCCAGACCATCATGTCCGGCATGGGCGAGTTGCATCTGGAAATTCTCGTCGACCGCATGAAGCGCGAGTACAACGTCGAAGCCAACGTCGGCGCGCCGCAGGTTGCTTATCGCGAAACCATCCGCAAGAGCGTCGAGCAGGAAGGCAAGTACGCCAAGCAGTCGGGTGGTAAGGGCCAGTTCGGCCACGTCTGGCTGCGCATCGAGCCGAACGAGACCGGCAAGGGCTACGAGTTCCTGAACGAAATCGTCGGCGGCGCCATCCCCAAGGAATTCATCCCGGCGGTGGACAAGGGCCTGCGCGACGCGATCAAGAACGGTGTGCTCGCCGGTTACCCGGTGGTCGACATCAAGATCGCGCTGACCGACGGCTCCTACCACGAAGTCGACTCCTCGGAAATCGCATTCCGCGTCGCCGCCTCGATGGCATTCAAGGAAGGCTGCCAGAAGGCCAGCCCGGTCGTGCTCGAGCCGATCATGGCGGTGGAAGTCGAAACCCCGGAAGACTACACCGGCGACGTGATGGGCGATCTCAACCGCCGTCGCGGCGTGATCCTGGGCATGGAAGACAACTTCGGCGCCAAGGTCGTTTCGGCCGAAGTGCCGCTGGCGGAAATGTTCGGCTACTCCACGACCGTGCGCTCGATGAGCCAGGGCCGTGCGACGTACACGATGGAATTCAAGAAGTACCAGGAAGCTCCGCGCAACGTCACCGAGACGTTGACGAAGAAGAAGTAAGCGGCGCCCGGCGCTGCTGCTTTACCCCTAAATAATTAAGCAAAGAGGTTTGTTGTCATGGCAAAGGAAAAGTTCGAGCGCGCGAAGCCGCATGTGAACGTTGGCACGATTGGTCACGTTGACCACGGCAAGACGACGACGACGGCGGCGCTGACGAAGATTTCGTCGGACAAGTTTGGCAAGACCAAGTACGTGGCGTACGACGAAGTGGCGAAGGCGTCGGAATCGCAGGGTCGTCGTGACAGCACGAAGATTCTGACGATCGCGACCAGCCACGTGGAGTACGAAACCAACGCGCGCCACTACGCGCACGTCGACTGCCCCGGCCACGCGGACTATGTGAAGAACATGATCACCGGCGCCGCGCAGATGGACGGCGCGATCCTGGTAGTGTCGGCGGTGGACGGCCCGATGCCGCAGACCCGTGAGCACGTGCTGCTGGCCAAGCAGGTCAACGTGCCCAAGGTCGTGGTGTGGCTGAACAAGTGCGACCTGGTGGAAGACACCGAACTGCTGGAACTGGTCGAGATGGAAGTACGCGACCTGCTGAGCAAGTACGGCTTCCCGGGCGACGACACCCCGATCATCCGCGGCAGCGCGACCAAGGCGATCGCCGGCGAGCCGGAGTGGGTGGCCAAGGTGCAGGAGCTGTACGACGCGCTGGACACCTACATTCCGGAGCCGGAACGCCAGGTGGACAAGCCCTTCCTGCTGCCGGTGGAAGACGTGTTCTCGATCTCGGGCCGTGGCACCGTGGCGACCGGTCGTATCGAGCGCGGCATCATCAAGGTCGGTGAGAACGTTGAGATCGTCGGCATTCGCCCGACGGCGGTGAGCACCATCACCGGCGTGGAAATGTTCCGCAAGCTGCTCGACCAGGGCCAGGCGGGCGACAACGTCGGCCTGCTGCTGCGCGGCACGAAGAAGGAAGACATCGAGCGCGGCCAGGTTCTGTGCAAGCCGGGCAGCATCAAGCCGCATGCGAAGTTCGAGGGTGAGGTTTACGTGCTGACGAAGGAAGAGGGCGGTCGTCACACGCCGTTCTTCAAGGGCTATCGTCCGCAGTTCTACTTCCGCACGACCGACGTGACGGGCTCTGTGTTCCTGCCGGAAGGCACGGAGATGGTGATGCCGGGCGACAACATCAAGGTGACGGTTGAACTGATCAACCCGATCGCGATGGAAGAGCAGGTTCGTTTCGCGATCCGTGAAGGCGGCCGCACCGTCGGCGCCGGCGTCGTCACCAAGATCCTCGCTTAAAGTTTTACGAAGAAGCGCCAAAAGCGCTTCACAAACCCCAGCGGGGCGCGTACAATCCGCGCCCCGCTGTTAGTTCCCACCGTTCTTTAAAGACTGAGACCTCAGTATGGCCGCCAGCCAATCCATTCGCATCCGGCTTAAGGCATTCGATCATCGGCTTATCGATAAGTCGGCGAAAGAAATTGTCGAGACCGCGAAGCGGACCGGCGCCGTTGTGCGCGGGCCCATCCCGCTGCCGACTCGCAAAGAGCGCTTCACCATCCTGGTATCGCCGCACGCTGATAAAGACGCGCGCGACCAGTACGAGATTCGCACCCACAAGCGCCTGATGCAGATCGTGGACCCGACGGAAAAGACCGTCGACGCGCTTTCCAAGCTCGACCTCCCCGCGGGCGTCGAAGTCCAGATTAAAGTCAACTAAGGCGAGGACTCAGACATGACCATCGCCATTATTGGCCGCAAGGCCGGCATGACCCGAATCTTCACCGAAGCCGGTGAGTCGATTCCGGTCACCGTTATCGAATGCAGCCCCAACCGCATCACCCAGCTCAAGACCGTCGACACCGACGGTTACAAGGCTGTCCAGGTGACTGCGGGTGAAGTCAAAACCAGCCGCGTCAACAAGGCGCTCACCGGCCATTTCAAGAAGGCCGGCGTTGCTGCTGGCCGTCTGCTGCGCGAAATTCGCCTCGACGAGAGTGAAGGCGCTGACTTTGCTCCGGGCGGCGAAATCAAGGTCGACGCTTTCGACGGCGTCAAGGCCGTCGACGTGACCGGCACCAGCATCGGCAAGGGTTTCGCCGGTGTGCAGAAGCGCTGGAACTTCGGTGGCGGTCGCGCCAGCCACGGTAACTCGCTGTCGCATCGCGCCCCGGGCTCGATCGGCCAGCGCCAGTCGCCGGGCAAGGTGTGGAAGGGCAAGAAAATGGCCGGCCACATGGGCAACAAGCGCGTCACCGCTCTCAACCTCGACCTCGTGAAGATCGACGTCGAACGCAACCTGCTGCTGGTCAAGGGTGCCGTTCCGGGTGCCGCCAACGGCAACGTGATCGTTCGCCCGACCGTGAAGTAAGAAGACGACATCACATGGAACTCCAACTTCACAATAGCTCCACCACGGTCGCCGTTTCCGAGGCGGTCTTCGGTGTCGAGTACAACCGAGCGCTCGTGCATCAGATCGTGACGGCCTACCAGGCTGCCGGTCGTGCGGGCACCAAGAAACAGAAAACCAAGGGCGAAGTCCGCGGTGGCGGCAAGAAGCCTTGGAAGCAGAAGGGCACGGGCCAGGCTCGCGCCGGCTCGATCCGCTCGCCGCTGTGGCGCGGCGGTGGCGTCAGCCACGCTGCGGTGCCGCGCGACTTCTCGCAGAAGGTCAACCGCAAGATGTATCGCGGCGCGATCCGCTCGATCGTCTCCGAGCTCGCCCGCAGCGGCAACCTGCTGGTGACCGACACCTTCACGGTTGAAGTCGGCAAGACCAAGTCGCTGGTCGAGAAGCTGACCACGATCGGCCACAGTGATGTGCTGATCGTCTCCGAGAGCATCGACCAGAACCTGTACCTGTCCGCGCGCAACCTGCACAAGGTTGACCTGTGCGACGTGTCGGCCCTGGATCCGGTGACGCTGCTGCAGCACGACAAAGTTGTCATCACGACCGACGCGGTCAAGAAGCTGGAGGCCTGGTTGTCATGAGCAACATCGTCAATAACGCCACCAAGCCGGTGAAGCTGTCGAGCGAGCGCATCCACGCGATCATTCTCGCGCCGGTGGTTTCCGAAAAGAGCACCCGCGCCGCCGAGAAGCACAACCAGGCCGTGTTCAAGGTCCTGCGCGACGCCAAGAAGCCGGAGATCAAGGCGGCGATCGAAGCGCTGTTCAAGGTCACCGTCGAAGACGTGCAGACCAGCAACGTCAAGGGCAAGACCAAGCGCTTCGGCCAGAGCTTCGGCCATCGCAGCGATTGGAAGAAGGCTTACGTCACGCTCGCCGCCGGCCAGGAAATTGATTTCCTCGGCACCGCGAACGCCTAAGCCTAGCCACACGAAATACTAGAGAGATAAGACCATGCCATTGGTCCAAATGAAACCGACGTCGCCGGGCCGTCGCCACCAGGTCAAGGTGGTTACGCCGGGTTTGTGGAAAGGTGAGCCGCACGCGCCGTTGCTCGAGAAGAACGGCCCGGCCGCTGCTCGCAACAACAACGGCCACATCACCGTCCGTCACAAGGGCGGCGGTCACAAGCAGACGTATCGCATCATCGACTTCAAGCGCAACAAGGACGGCGTGCCGGCCAAGGTTGAGCGAGTCGAATACGATCCGAACCGCACCGCGCACATCGCGCTGCTGTGCTATGCCGACGGCGAGCGCCGCTACATCATCGCGCCGCGTGGCGTGGTGGCGGGCGACACGCTGCAGTCCGGCTCGGATGCGCCGATCAAGCCGGGCAATGCGCTGCCGCTGCGCAACATCCCGCTGGGTTCGACGATCCATTGCATCGAGATGCGTCCGGGCAAGGGCGCGCAGCTGGCCCGCTCCGCCGGCGCTGCCGTGCAGCTGGTCGCGCGTGACGGCGAGTACACCACGATCCGCCTGCGTTCGGGCGAGATGCGCAAGGTGCACAGCGACGGTCGCGCCACCATGGGCGAAGTCAGCAACAACGAGCACAACCTTCGCCAGTACGGCAAGGCCGGCGCCAAGCGTTGGAAGGGTATCCGCCCGACCGTTCGCGGCGTCGTCATGAACCCGGTCGACCATCCGCACGGTGGTGGTGAAGGCAAGTCTGGTCAGGGCAACCCGCACCCGGTTACGCCGTGGGGCCAGCAGACCAAGGGTCTCAAGACCCGCAAGAACAAGCGCACGGATAAGTTCATTATCCGCAGCCGTCACAAAGCGAAGAAGTAAGGCCAGGAAACTAGAGATCCGCCATGCCGCGTTCCGTAAAGAAAGGCCCGTTCGTCGATCACCATCTCTCGAAGAAGGTGGGCGACATGCAGGGCAGCCGTGTGAAGAAGCCGATCAAGACCTGGTCCCGTCGTTCGATGGTGACCCCGGATTTCGTCGGCCTGACGATCCAGGTGCACAACGGCAAGGCTCATATGCCGGTGTTCATCACCGACAACATGGTCGGCCACAAGTTGGGCGAATTCGCGCCGACCCGGACCTTCAAGGGTCACGGCGGCGACAAGAAGACGGGCTAAGGAGAACAGCATGCACACTCAAGCCGTCCTCAAGTTCGTCCGTCTTTCGCCGCTCAAGGGCCGCCTGGTTGCGGACCTGGTCCGTGGCAAGAAAGTCGACGAGGCTCTGAACATCCTCAAGTTCTCCAACCAGCGCGCCGCGGGCCTGATCAAGAAGGTTCTTGAATCGGCCATCGCCAACGCCGAGAACAACAACGGTGCCGATGTCGACGAACTCCGCGTGTCGGAAATCTTCGTCGATGGCGGTCCGGTGATGAAGCGCATCATGCCGCGTGCCAAGGGCCGCGCCGATCGCATCTCCAAGCCGACCAGCCACGTCACCGTCCGCGTCTCCGACGAAACGAAAAAGAAGTAAGGCAGACCTATGGGCCATAAAGTCAATCCGAACGGTTTCCGCCTGGGTATCACCACCCAGTGGACGTCCAACTGGTACGCCGAGCGTCGCGCTTACGGCGAGAACCTGAACAAGGACATCGCCGTTCGCGAATTCCTGCGCAAGAAGCTGGCGAGCGCCTCGGTGTCGAAGATCCAGATCGACCGTCCGGCCAAGTCGGCGCGCGTGACGATCCACACGGCCCGTCCGGGCATCGTCATCGGCAAGAAGGGCGAGGACATCGAGAAGCTGAAGCAGGAAGTCGCCGCCAAGATGGGCCTGAAGGCCGACAGCGTTCACATCTCGGTCGAAGAAATCCGCAAGCCGGAACTCGATGCGCGTCTGATCGCCGAGTCCGTTGCCCAGCAGCTCGAGCGCCGCATCATGTTCCGTCGTGCGATGAAGCGCGCGGTGCAGAACGCGATGCGCCTGGGTGCGGGCGGCATCAAGATTCAGGTCGGTGGTCGCTTGAACGGCGCTGAAATCGCCCGTACCGAATGGTACCGCGAAGGTCGCGTTCCGCTTCACACGCTGCGCGCGATGGTGGACTACAACACCGCCGAAGCGAAGACCACCTACGGCATCATCGGCGTCAAGGTCTGGGTATTCACCGGCGAAACTTTCGAAGTCGATGCCAAGGCCGGCAAGAAAGAAGAAGCCGGCGAAGCCGCAACCGCTTAAGTCGTCGAATCAATAGCGCAGACCGCGCAACCGTTTTTTTAGGAGTTCGCTGCCATGATGCAGCCCAAGAGAACCAAATTCCGTAAGCAGATGAAGGGTCGCAACCGCGGCCTGGCGCAGAACGGCAACAAGGTCAGCTTCGGTGACTTTGGCCTGAAGGCCACTGAGCACGGCATGATCACCGCTCGCCAGATCGAAGCGGCGCGTCGCTGCATCACGCGCTACGCCAAGAAAGGCGGCAAGCTGTTCATCCGCATCTTCCCGGACGCGCCGGTCACCAAGAAGCCGCTGGAAGTCCGCATGGGCTCCGGTAAGGGCAACGTCGAGTACTGGGTCGCCAAAGTGCAGCCGGGCAAGATGTTGTACGAAATCGAAGGCGTGACCGAAGCCGAAGCCCGCGAGGCTTTCGACCTGGCCGCCGCCAAGCTCTGCGTCAAGACCACCTTCGTTCAGCGGACGATTCTGTAATGAAGACCACCGATTATCTGAAGTCGCTGTCTGGCAAGGACGGCGCCGGTCTGAAGACCGAGCTCGAGGCCCTGCGCCGCGAGCAGTTCAACCTGCGCATGCAGGGTGCTATGGGTCAGGCCAACCAGTCGCATCTGGCGGCCAACACGCGCAAGAAGATTGCGCAGGTCAAGACCTTCCTCCAGTCGAAGCAGAGCAAGGCTTGAAGTCATGAGCGAAGTTAAGAACGAAAGCCCGGCCGCGGCCGAGCACAAAGAGCGTCGCATCGTCGGTGTCGTTGCCTCCAACAAGGGCGACAAGACCATCACGGTCGTCGTCGAGCGCACCGTGAAGCATCCGATCTACAACAAGATCCTGCGTCGCTCCACCAAGCTCTACGCGCACGACGAAACCAACCAGTGCAAAGAGGGCGACCTGGTCGCCATCGTCGAGACCCGTCCGCTGTCGCGCACCAAGCGCTTCAAGCTGGTCGAAGTCCTGCAGACGCACGCTTAAGAGCCGCAGGAGAAACTCGCCATGATGCAGCAAGAAAGTTTCCTCGTCGCCGCCGACAACAGCGGCGCGAAGACCGTGCAGGTCATCCAGGTCAAGGGCAGCACCTATCGCCGCTACGCGAACATCGGCGACCTGATCAAGGTCACCGTCAAAGACGCGATCCCGCGCGGCAAGGTCAAGAAGGGTGAAGTGCACGACGCCGTCGTCGTCCGCACCCGTCATGGCGTGCGCCGTCCGGATGGCTCGACGATCCGCTTCGACACCAACGCCGCCGTGCTGCTGACCAGCAAGGGCGAGCCGATCGGCACCCGTATCTTCGGGCCGGTCACGCGCGAGCTGCGCGAGAACTTCATGAAGATCGTTTCCCTCGCGCCCGAAGTCATCTAAGGCGCAGGTCAAGAGAATCGTATGAGCAAGATCAAGAAAGGCGACGACGTCATCGTCATCACCGGCAAGGACAAGGGTCGCCGCGGCAATGTGTCGCGCGTGCTCGAAGGCGCCCTGCTGGTCGAAGGCATCAACGTTGCCAAGCGTCACACCAAGGGCAACCCGCAGGCTGGCGTCGCCGGTGGCATCGTCGAAAAAGAGATGCCGATCGACATCTCCAACGTCGCGCTGTTCAACAGCAAGACCGGCAAGGCCGATCGCGTTGGTTTCAAGTTTGTCGGCGAAGGCGCAGACCGCAAGAAGGTCCGCATCTTCAAGTCCAGCAAAGAGCTGATCGATTAAGTAATCAACAGGTTTTCAGTCCTAGGCGACCGGTCCTCTGCATCAGCAGAAGAATTCGGAAGCTCCGACCGGAAGCACAACTGGAAACGAAAGAGTCATGGCTAATCTGCAGAAGCAGTACAAAGAAAAGATCGCCGCCGAGCTGAAGGAAAAGCTCGGCTGCAATGCGATGGCGGTTCCGCGTCTTTCCAAGATCACGCTGAACATGGGCGTGGGCGAGACCACCAGCGACAAGAAGGTCATCGAGCATGCCGTCAAGGACATGATCGCGATCGCCGGCCAGAAGCCGGTCATCACCAAGACCCGCATCTCGATCGCCGCGTTCAAGGTTCGCGAGAACTTCCCGGTCGGCGTCAAGGTCACGCTGCGCGACGCGCGCATGTGGGAATTCCTCGAGCGCCTGATCGTCGTGGCGCTGCCGCGTATCCGCGACTTCCGCGGCATTTCGCCGAAGGGTTTCGACGGCGCCGGCAACTTCAATTTCGGCATCACCGAGCAGATCATCTTTCCGGAAATCGAGTACGACAAGATCGATACGCTGCGCGGCATGAACATCACCTTCACCACCACCGCGAAGACCGACGCTGAAGGCCGGGCCCTGCTCGACGCTTTCAACTTCCCCTTCCGCAAGCAGTAAGACCGAGCGAGACTGACATGGCCAAGAGAAACATGATCGAGCGCGAAGCCAAGCGCGCGAAGCTGGTTGCCAAGCTCGGCAAGAAGCGTGAGACGCTGCGGGCGCTGTCGATCAGCCCCACTGCCTCGTACGACGAGAAGCAGGCTGCCGCCGTCGCACTGCAGAAGCTGCCGCGCGATTCCAGCTACACCCGCCAGCGCAATCGTTGCGCGATCACCGGCCGCAGCCGTGGCGTGTACTCCAAGTTCGGCCTCGGCCGTCACAAGCTGCGTGAAGCGGCCATGCGCGGCGAAGTGCCGGGCCTGAAGAAAGCCAGCTGGTAAGGAAAGAGCAAGAACATGAGCATGACTGATCCCGTTGGCGACTTCCTGACCCGCATCCGCAATGGTCAGCAGGCGCGCAAAAAGCAGATCACCGCGCCGGCGTCCAAGCTGAAGTCGGCGATCGCCCAGGTGTTGAAGGACGAAGGCTACATCGCCTCGTTCGAGACCGTGGATTCCGGCGCCGGCAAGAAGACCCTGGCGCTGACGCTGAAGTATTTCGACAACAAGCCGGTGATCGAGCGCATCGACCGCGTCAGCAAGCCGAGCCTGCGCGTGTACAAGGCATCGGGCGAGCTCCCCACCGTGCTCGGCGGCCTGGGCATCGCGATCATTTCGACGCCGAACGGCGTGGTGACGGACAAGGCGGCTCGCGCTGCCGGGCAGGGCGGCGAAGTGCTCTGCATCGTCGCCTAAGCCTTCCCGCCGAATAACAAGACAAGTAGGACGAGAACCCATGTCCCGTGTAGCTAAAATGCCGGTGGTGATCCCCGCCGGCGTCACCATCACCAGCAATGCTGGTGTCGTGACCATCAAGGGTGCCAAGGCGACGCAGACCGTGACGCTGAGCCACGGCATCGTCGTCGACATCGCCGCCGGCGAAGCCGTCATCAATGCCGATTCGGCCAAGGCCAATGCGATGCAGGCCGGTACCATCCGCGCGCTGCTGAACAACGCCGTGACCGGTGTGACCAAGGGCTACGAGCGCAAGCTGCAGCTCGTCGGCGTGGGTTACCGCGCCTCGATCGCCGACAAGAAGGTCAACCTGCAGGTGGGTCTGTCGCACCCGGTGAATCACCCGATCCCGGAGGGCATCAACGTCGTTTGCCCGACCCAGACCGAAATCGTCATCACCGGTTCGAGCAAGCATCAGGTCGGCCAGCTGGCCGCCCAGCTGCGCAGCTACCGTCCGCCAGAGCCGTACAAGGGCAAGGGCGTGCGCTACTCCGATGAGAAGGTTGTGCTGAAGGAAGCCAAGAAGAAGTAACGCCCCGCGCCATTGCGCACCAGCGTTTTCTTCCCACTATTGAGAAGTACCGAGCCGGCACCATGAAAGACAAGAAGCAAGTTCGCCTGCGTCGCGCACGCCGCACGCGTTTCAAGATCCGCGAGTTGGGCGTGTTCCGCCTGGCAGTGCACCGCACGTCGGGCCACATCTATGCGCAGATCATCGCGCCGAACGCCGGCGAAACCGTCGCGTCCGCATCGACGGTCGAGAAGAGCATCGCCGAAGGCCTGAAGGGCACCGGCAACGTCGACGCCGCCAAGAAGGTGGGTCAGGTCATCGCCGAGCGCGCCAAGGCCGCGGGCATCACGTCGGTCGCGTTCGATCGCGCCGGGTTCAAGTATCACGGTCGTATCAAGGCGCTGGCCGATGCCGCGCGTGAAGCCGGTCTGGAGTTTTAATTCATGGCAACGAACATGCAGTACGACGACTCGCAGAGCAGCGGCGACTTCAAAGAGAAGCTGGTCACCGTCAACCGCGTCAGCAAGACGGTCAAGGGCGGCAAGCAGTTCGCCTTCACCGCGCTGACCGTGGTCGGTGACGGCGCCGGCCGTGTCGGCTTTGGTTATGGCAAGGCGCGCGAAGTGCCGCAGGCCATCTCCAAGGCGATGGACCAGGCGCGCAAGAACATGATCACCGTGCCGCTCAAGGGCCTGACCCTGCAGCACGAGATCTGGGGCACGCACGGCGCCACCAAGGTGTTCATGCGCCCGGCATCCGACGGTACCGGTGTTATCGCCGGTGGCGCGATGCGCGCGGTGTTCGAAGTCGCCGGCGTGCAGAACGTGCTGGCCAAGAGCTTCGGCTCGCGTAACCCGATCAACATGGTTCGCGCCACGCTGGATGCGCTCAAGCGCATGAACATGCCGTCCGAAATTGCCGCCAAGCGCGGCAAGTCGGTCGAAGAACTGCTCGCCTAAGGATTCGCCATGAGCACGACGAAGCAAATCAAGGTCACGCTGACGAAGAGCATCTTCGGCCGCGTCAAGGGCCACAAGGAATGCGTCAACGGCCTCGGCCTGCGCAAGCCGCACCAGAGCGTGGTCATCGCCGCCACTCCCGAGAACCTGGGCATGATCAACAAGGCGTACTACCTGCTGAAAGTGGAAGAGGTCGCCTAATGAAACTCAACGACATCAAGCCTGCAGAAGGCTCCAAGACGGCCCGCGTTCGCGTCGGCCGTGGCATCGGCTCCGGCATGGGCAAGACCGCCGGCCGTGGTCACAAGGGTCAGCGCGCTCGCAAGGGCGGCCGCGGCAAGGTCGGCTTCGAAGGCGGCCAGATGCCGATCCAGCGTCGTCTGCCCAAGCGCGGCTTCAACAGCCCGCTGATCAACAAGACCGCCGAAGTGCGTCTGTCCGAGCTGGCCAAGCTGAAGTTCGAAGGCGAGATCGACCTGGCCACGCTGAAACTGGCCAACGTGGTCCCGGCGACCTGCGAGCAGGCCAAGGTGATCAAGTCGGGCGAGCTGGGCCGCAAGATTTCGCTGAAGGGCATCCTGGTCACCAAGGGCGCGCGCGAAGTCATCGAGGCTGCCGGCGGCAGCATCGCGGAATAATCGGTTCTTCGTTCGTTAGCGACCAGCCAAGCACAAGGAAATATGGCCAAGACCCCCGCCAGCGCAGGCATGGTGCCGGACCTCTCCAAGATCGGGGAAGTTCGCGGCCGTCTGCTGTTCCTGCTCGGCGCCATCGTGGTCTACCGCATCGGCAGCTATATCCCGGTGCCGGGCATCGATCCGCGTCAGCTCGAGCAGCTGTTCAGCAACACCCAGGGCTCGATCCTGGACATGTTCAACATGTTCTCGGGTGGCGCGCTGCATCGTCTGTCGATTTTCGCGCTCGGCGTCATGCCGTACATCTCGGCGTCGATCATCGTGCAGCTGATGGCCGCCGTCGTTCCGCAGCTCAAGGAGCTGAAGAAGGAAGGCGAGTCCGGCCGTCGCCAGCTGACCAAGCTGACCCGCTACGGCACGCTGGGCCTGGCGATTTTCCAGTCGATCGGCGCCGCGACCGCGCTGCAGAAGAGCGGCGTGGCGATTTCGCCCGGCTTCGGTTTCGTGTTCACCGCGACGGTGTCGCTGGTGACCGGCACGATGTTCCTGATGTGGCTGGGTGAGCAGATCACCGAGCGCGGCATCGGCAACGGCATGTCGATGATCATCTTCGCCGGCATCGTCGCGGGTCTGCCGCCGGCGCTGGGCGCGACCGCGCAGCTGGTGTCGGAAGGCTCGATGTCCGGCCTGATGGTGATCGCAGTGATCCTGCTGGTTGCCGCCGTGACCTGGGGTGTGGTGTTCGTCGAACGCTCGCAGCGCCGGATTCCGGTCCACCACGCTCGACGTCAGCAGGGCCGCAAGCTGTTCGCTGCGCAGACCCAGCATCTGCCGCTGAAGCTGAACATGGCCGGCGTGATTCCGCCGATCTTCGCTTCGTCCATCATTCTGTTCCCGGCCTCGATCGTGCGCTTCTTCGGCGGCGAGCAGGGCGGCGGTTTTTTGCAACAGCTGGCCAATGCGCTGTCGCCGGGCCAGGCGCTGCATAGCGTGCTGTACGCCGTGCTGATCATCTTCTTCTGCTTCTTCTACACCGCGCTGGTGTTCGATTCCCGCGAGACCGCGGAGAACCTGAAGAAGTCGGGCGCCTTCATTCCCGGCGTGCGTCCCGGTACGCAGACCGCCCGTTACATCGACCAGGTGCTGACCCGCCTGACCGTCGCCGGCGCGATCTACATCACCCTGGTCTGCCTGCTGCCGGAGCTGTTCATCGCTTACTGGAGCGTGCCGATCGCATTTGGCGGCACGTCGCTGCTGATTACCGTGGTGGTGGTGATGGACTTCATGGCGCAGCTGCAGGCGCACCTGATGTCGCACCAGTACGACGGCCTGCTGAAGAAGGCCAACCTGAAGACGCTTGGCAAGGGCGGCGAAGGTGGTGGCAAGCCGGGCGCCCGCGCGCTCGGCCGCACGGAAACCAAGAGCCTGAGTGGTTCGGGCTCGCAACGCTGATCGGATCCGGGCAACCGGGTCGGGTCGTCGCTATCAATAGAAGTCGTTAGAGGTTCGTCATGAAAGTCCGCACGTCCGTTGGCAAGATCTGCCGCAACTGCAAAATCGTCCGCCGCGCCGGCGTGGTCCGCGTCATCTGCTCGTCGGACGCGCGTCACAAGCAGCGTCAGGGCTAAGCAGCGTCCTCCAGCGGTTCTGCCGCTGGCTGTTGCTTATCTGCCGTAGTCCCAGTAGAATTCGCGCCCTTTTCGCGCGCCCCGTTCTTTAGGAGTCACCAGCGTCATGGCACGTATCGCCGGCGTCAATATCCCTGACAAGAAGCACACCGTCATCGCGCTGCGCGCGATCTACGGCATCGGCGCGACCCGCGCGAAAATCATCTGCGAAGCCGCCAAGGTCAAGCCGGACGCTCAGGTGCGTAACCTGACCGAGGCCGAGCTGGAATCCCTGCGCGTTGAGATCGGCCGCTTCTCCGTCGAAGGTGACCTTCGCCGTGAAGTGTCCATGAGCATCAAGCGCCTGATGGACCTGGGTTGCTATCGCGGCACGCGTCATCGCCGTGGTCTGCCGGTTCGCGGTCAGCGCACTCGCACCAACGCCCGTACCCGCAAGGGTCCGCGTCGTGCGATCAAGAAGTAATCCTTTTTTCAGTTATAGAACCGAGTCTGCTGCCTAATGGCTACTCCGAATGCCGGCGCTGCTAAAGCCCGCAAGCGTGTCAAGAAAAATGTGTCAGACGCCGTCTGCCACATCCACGCATCGTTCAACAACACGATCATTCTGATCACCGATCGCCAGGGCAACACCCTGTCGTGGTCGACCGCTGGCGCCGCCGGTTTCAAGGGCTCGCGCAAGTCCACGCCGTTCGCGGCGCAGGTCGCGGCCGACAAGGCAGCCCAGGCTGCCGCCGAACACGGCGTGAAGAACGTGGAAGTTCGCGTCAAGGGCCCGGGCCCGGGCCGCGAATCCGCGGTTCGCGCGCTCAACGCCGCCGGCTTCAAGGTCACCAACATCACGGACGTGACGCCGATTCCGCATAACGGCTGCCGCGCGCCCAAGCGCCGCCGCGTCTAAGAGAAACGATCATGGCTCGTTATATTGGCCCGAAGTGCAAACTGTCCCGTCGTGCCGGTGGCGTCGACCTTCTTCTGAAGGGTCGCGGCCGCTCGCTCGACACCAAGTGCAAGCTGGAAACGCCTCCGGGCCAGCACGGCGCGCGCAAGCAGCGCCTGTCTGACTACGCGACGCAGCTACGCGAGAAGCAAAAGCTGAAGCAGATGTACGGCCTGCTCGAAAAGCAGTTCCGTAACTACTACTACAAGGCAACCAAGACCAAGGGCGCCACCGGTCTGAATCTGCTGCTGGCGCTGGAAACGCGCCTCGACAACGTGATCTATCGCATGGGCTTCGGCCGCACGCGTTCGGAAGCACGTCAGCTGGTCGGCCACAAGGCCGTGCTGGTCAACGGCAAGTCGGTCAACATTCCGTCGTACAAGGTGCAGGTCGGCGACGTGATCGCGGTTCGCGAGAAGTCCAAGGCGCAGAGCCGTATCGCCGAGTCGCTGTCGATCGCGGCGCAGATCGGTTTCCCCGAGTGGCTGGAAGTGGACGAGAAGGGCCTGAAGGGCACCTTCAAGACGCTGCCGAGCCGTGACCAGATCGTTCCGGACATCAACGAGAACCTGGTCGTCGAGCTTTACTCGAAGTAATCGTTGCACCCCACCGGCTGCAACGCGCAGCCGGTGGATGGTTTGCCCGTTTCTGGCTTTTTCTACTGCGGGCCCTGGTCCGCAGATCGAGGTACACAAATGCAGGGTTTCGTCGCTGATTTGCTAAAACCGCGTCTCGTCGAAGTCGAGGCTGAAACCTCCACGCGCGCCCGTGTTTCGCTGGAACCGCTGGAACGTGGCTTTGGCCACACGCTGGGCAATGCGCTGCGCCGCATCCTGCTGTCGTCGATCCCGGGCGCCGCGGTCACCGAAGTGCAGATCGAAGGCGTGGTGCATGAGTACAGCTCGATCGAAGGCGTGCAGGAAGACGTCATCGACATCCTGCTGAACATCAAGAACATCGCCATCCGCATGCACTCGCGCGAAGAAGCGACGCTGCGTCTGGAGAAGTCGGGCAAGGGCCCGGTTACCGCCGCTGACATCAAGCTCGACCACGACGTCGAGATCGTCAACCCGGATCTGGTGATCGCCAACCTCACCGGCGGCAAGCTCAACGTCAGCCTCAAGGTCACGCGCGGCCGCGGCTACGTGCCGGCCGCTGCGCAGCGCGGCGCCGACGACAGCACCTCGGCCGTCGGCGTGCTCAAGCTTGACGCCTCGTACAGCCCGGTCCGCCGCGTCAGCTACAGCGTCGAGCGTGCCCGCGTCGAGCAGCGCACCGATCTGGACAAGCTGATCCTGGATCTGGACACCAACGGCGGCATCGACCCCGCCGAAGCGGTTCGTCTGGCGGCGCGCATCCTGCGCGATCAGCTGGCCGTGTTCGTCGACCTCGAAGCCGAGACGACCAGCACCGCGGTCGCCGGCAAGAAGGAGCTGTCGCCGATCCTGTTCCGCCCGATCGACGATCTGGAACTGACCGTGCGCTCGGCCAACTGCCTCAAGGCCGAAAACGTCTACTACATCGGCGACCTGGTGCAGCGCACCGAGACCGAGCTGATGAAGACGCCGAACCTGGGCAAGAAGTCGCTCAACGAGATCAAGGAAGCCCTCAAGGCCCACGATCTGGACCTGGGCATGAAGCTCGAAAACTGGTCGGCGCCGAAGTCGTCGGTCAACTAAGCCTGCTGGTCTCCAGCACTTAGCATCTAACAGAGTAAGGAAAGGACAATGCGTCACGGTAACTCAGGCCGCGCTTTCGGCCGCACCAGCAGCCACCGCAAGGCGACGATGCAGAGCATCGCGGTTGCGCTGTTCAAGAACGAGCTGATCCGCACCACGGTGCCGAAGGCCAAGGAACTGCGTAAGCTCGTCGAACCGATGATCACTCGCGCAAAAGAAGATGGCGTGGCCAATCGCCGCCTGATCTTCTCCCGCCTGCGTGACCGCGACGCGGTGACCAAGCTGTTCACCGACATCGGCCCGCGCTTCAACACCCGCCCGGGCGGCTACACCCGCATCCTTCGCTGCGGCTTCCGCCCCGGCGACAACGCGCCGATGGCTTATGTCGAACTGGTCGATCGTAAGATCGGCGGCGCGGCGGAAGGCGCTGCTGCGGAATAGACGGCGGATCTGTATCGGATGTAAATCGGGCGCCTTTGGGCGCCCTTTTTTGTTCTCAACGACAAAACACTGCGTTTCGAATGCGGCAAGCTCAGCTGTCTCTTTCCGAAGGTTCGTGAACATCGCGGCGCACCGACCAAGTTCTCTCCGGAGAGCCACTGCGATGCGCCGATCACACCTTGCGCGATAATCGCAGCCAGAACTGATGTCGCAACAATGTCGAGCCTGCTCAAATCGTCGTTACAAAAATATTGAACTTATCCCAGATGCGATAAAAGGCAGCATCTGACGATGTCAAGAGGATGGGTTCATTCTCCAACTGAGGGAAAGTTCTCAGGCTGACTGGCACGTTAATGGCTCATCACAGTGAGTAATACCGAAGTCCCGTAACCCCTTCATGTAATTCATGAAGTGTCGTCCATGCACCTTCTTGACGCATGTGACACGCGTCGTTATTCTCGATCGGCAATAGACACGGCGCGGGGTTGGCGTTGCTGTAACTGATTGAAAGGGATAACTATTCTGCTGTTATGTAGTCTGTCTGACTTAGGGAGAACTCTCATATGAAACTCAGTGTGGAAGGCAAGTTCCGTCTTGCCGTTAAGACTGCGCTGCTCGCGGGCATCACCGTGGGCGCTCAGGGTTCGGTTTATGCGCAAGAAGGACCCGCCACCACGCCGGCGACGTCGGAAGAATCGACTGATTTGGGCGCGATTGAGGTTACCGGCTCGCGTCTGCGCCGCGTTGATACCGAAACCGCCAGCCCGGTCTACACGATTGACCGTGCTGCCATCGAAGCGTCCGGTGTCACGACGCTAGGCGAATTGCTTCAGGAAATGCCGTCCATCTCGGGCGCGGCAACCAACCCGCAGGTCAACAACGGCGGCGGCGACGGTGCTGCGACGGTGTCGCTCCGCGGTCTGGGCTCCGAGCGTACGCTGACGTTGCTGAACGGCCGTCGTCTCGGCCCGTCGTTCGACGTCAATGCGTTGCCGATCAACCTGATCGATCGCGTTGAAGTTCTTAAGGAAGGTGCGGGCGCCGTGTACGGCTCCGACGCCATTGGCGGCGTTGTCAACTTCATCACCCGCAAAGACTACCAGGGCTTTGATATCAGCTATCAAGGCGGCCAAAGCTCCAAGCACGATGGCGAGAGCCAGTCGGTTGAAATGACTTGGGGCACGATGAGCGACAAGGGCTCGCTGATGCTGGGCCTGAACTACAACAAGCAGAACAAGATCGGCGCCGGAAACCGCAAGTTCTCCAAAAACGCCCTCTACATCTACAACTACTACGGTTCCGATACGCTGATCACGCTGGGTTCGAGCCGCGTGCCGAATGGCCGCATTTCGCTGCCTAGCGGCCATCCGACCCGCACTGCCCTGGGCTGCGCCAACGTGGTTCGCAACGACGGAGCGTCCGGCGCTGACCCTGTCAACGACTACCACTGCTATACCCCGGCCGACGCGTACGACTATCAGCCGTTCAACCTGATCGTCACGCCGCAGGAGCGTGGCAGCCTGTTTTCGTCCGCGGCCTACAAGCTGACCGATTCGGTCGAGGCCTATACCGATCTGTTCCACAATTTCACGCAGTCGGGTTTCACCATTGCGCCCCTGCCGTTCGACGCACGTAATGACAACTACGTGATCTCCGCCGATAGCATGTACAACCCGTTCGGCATCGATTTCGGCGGTAACTCGGGTGCCAATCCGCAGTTCCTGACGCGCTTTACCAATCTCGGCAACCGCCAGTCCAAGGTCGAGACGACCACTGATCAGATCACCGCAGGTTTCAAGGGTGGATTCGGCGCGAGCTCTTGGACCTGGGATGTTGCGGGTACCTACCAGCGCTCGGCTCAGGTGGCCGCGGTTTCGGGTTATCTGGTCGGCGCCAGCTTGCAGAACGCACTTGGGCCGTCCTTCGACGACAACGGCACGCCGACTTGCGGCACCCCGGACGCGCCGATCTCCGGTTGCACGCCGATCAATATCTTCAATCTGGAAGACCCCGCGGCTGCTACGGCGCTGAACGCGATCACGGCCGGCTATGAAAATCGCACCGTGCAGACTTCGCGCATTGCAGAAGCCAGCTTCAGCGGCAATCTGTTTACCTGGAGCGAAGGTACTGCGCTGGCCGCTTTCGGCCTGAACTATCGCGAAGACTTCCTCAACGCCGACGTCGATGGTCTTACCGAAGCCCAGCCGCCGACTTTCCTGAGCTGCCAGCTGTCGCAGGAAACCTGCTCGGGTGACACCCGTGGTGACGACAATCTCTGGGAAGCTTCGGCCGAACTGTTCCTGCCCTTGCTGACCGGCAAGCCCGGTGCCCAGTCGCTGAACTTGATCCTGGGTCTTCGTTACTCGGACTACGACAGCTTCGGTGACACCACCAACGGTACCGCCAAGCTGGAATGGCGTCCGGTCAACGACCTGCTGGTTCGTGCGAGCTACGCGGAAGTGTTCCGTGCGCCGACCATCTCCGACCGCTTCGGTGCGGCGGGTTCGACGGCGGCATTGTTCTCCGATCCTTGCCAGGGCCTGACGGCGGCGGACGTTGCCGGCAATCCGAACTACACGGCGGCCTGTGCCAACGTTCCGACGGATGGCTCGTTCCAGCCGGAGAACACGCAGATCAGCGGCGTGCTGACCTCGTCCCCGGATCTGAAGCCGGAAACTGGCGAAGTCGTTACCTACGGCATCGTCTACGATCCGCATTGGTTGCCGAACTTCTCGACCTCGGTCGATCTGTGGCACTACAAGATCAACGACGCGATCACTTCTGCCGACCCGACGGTGGTTGCTCGTACTTGCATCGAGAGCGGCGATCCGAACTTCTGCAATCTGATCAACCGCTACCCCGATGGCCAGGTGTTCTACATCTCGCTGCCGACGACCAACTCGGCTTACTTCGAGACGGAAGGCGTCGACATCGGTGTGAAGTATCGCGTGCCGAAGACCCCGTTCGGTTCGTTCACGTTCACGGCTGACTCGTCGTACACCGACAAGTTCGAATACAACCTGTCGCCGCTTTCCGCTCCGACGGATGCTGCCGGCACGTTCGACCCGACTTTCGGCAACTACGCCAAGTGGCGCGCTACCGCGTCGCTGGGTTGGAAGCTGAATGGCTTCGAAGCGCAGTGGACGTCTCGTTACATCGATGGCGTCGACATCGCCGCGAGCCTTGGGCCGGGTTCTGCTCGTCCGGCAGCCACCGAAGTTCTGAAGGTCGGTTCTGTGACCTATCATGACGTGGTGGTGGGCTACACGTATGAGCCGACTCGTACCCGAGTGCTGCTCGGTATGGAAAACGTGTTCGACAAGCAGCCGCCGCTGTTCTACCAGTACGCGCTGAATGCCAACACCAACGTCGAGACTTATGATGCGATCGGCCGCTATCTGTACTTCCGCGTGTCGCAGAGCTTCTAAGCGTCTATAGTGGTATCGGGCCGCGCGATGCTCTCGCGCGGCCTTTTTTTTGGTCGGGAATAGCAGTGAAAGATCCTATCGAGCTCGCGTCCGCGGCACTTGATTCGCTGAGCCAATCAGCGCCGGCTGACGCCGAGCGTCTAAGCCAGCAGGCTTATCGATTCGCCCCGGACGATCCCTTTGTTGTTCATGTTTATGGTGCCGTCATGAGCGCCCGGGGCAGTTACGGTGCTGCACTTCGCGCCTTCCGTAAGCTCACGCAACTCGAGCCGGATGTCGCAGCGCACTGGATGAATCTGGGCACGGCATTGCGTTCCAGCGGCTCTGACCAGGAAGCCCTCCAGGCATATCAGCAAGCAGAGCGGCGTGGCCAGGACGACGCCGATTTCCACTACAACGTAGCGCTATTGCAGCAGCAGTTGGGCGATTTACAGGGTATGCGCAACAGTTTGGAATTGGCCGCCATCCGCGCTCCGATAGATGCCGAAATTCGCTGTGCTCACGTTCAGGCCTGCTTTACCCAAGTGGACACCGAGGCAACTGCTTTAGCGGTGGCAAGTTGGAGGCAGTGGCAGAACTGGACCCCTGAGTTGCTGATAACAACTGCCGGCCTGCTGCTCCAGATGGGAATGCAAAGCGACGCTGAGCAAATCGTGGCCCAATTGGAACGGCTGCCAGCGCGTAGCACCGACATGGAACTGCGGATGATCGCCATGCTCGAGCGGGTCAACCGGGTCGATGAAGCGGCCACAAGGCTTGCCAAATTGGGCACCGTTACCAGCGCCGCGGAAGCGACCTATCGCAGGTGGCTTGCGATGAGTGCGCAGCTGGCGTCCAGGCGTGATGACAATCTGCTGGCAGCCTCGTTGTACGAGCAGTTGCTGACGCTGCCCTCGGAACCCGCAGATCGACAGCACCACCTGTTCTCATTTGCAAAAGTGCTGGATGCACTGGGTAGTTATGATCGCGCCATTTCCGTCATCGCCGAGGCTCATCAGACTCAGGTCGAAGTGTTAGAGAAGCTGATGCCCTTGGACGAGGATCGCGAAGTGATGGCGATCACGCAATATCGTTGCGACGTAGAAGATGCAGCGGGTTGGCAGGAGGCGGCGCCACCATCGGCTGACGACAGCCCAATCTTCATCGTCGCCTTTCCGCGTTCAGGCACGACCTTGCTTGAACAAATGCTCGATGCGCACCCGGGCGTGTTTACGATCGACGAGCAACCCTTCTTGCAGAAGGCGACACTGCAGTTCGCGGAGCTTGGTTTCGAATATCCCTCGGCTCTGGCCGATATGCGCCCGGACCAGCTGGCGGCCATCCGTCGGCACTATTGGGAGATGGTCGCGACAAAAGTCCAGCTCAAGCCAGGGCAGCGGTTACTGGATAAAAATCCACTGAACATGCTCCGCCTGCCGGCAATCCGCCGCCTGTTTCCCAATGCCAAGATCCTGCTCGCGATCCGACATCCCTGCGATGTCATCGTCAGCAACTATTTCCAGCACTACCGTGCGCCGGAATTCGTAATGCTTTGTCGGGAGTTGCCGAATTTGGCTTTGGGCTACCGCAAATGCTTCGACTTTTGGTATTCACAGCAGGCGATATTGAAGGCGGACGTGCTGGAAGTTCGTTACGAAAGCTTCGTTACGGACTTCGATCGCCAATCCCGCTCAATCGCCGAGTTCCTGCACCTTGCGTGGCACGACGACATGCTGTCGCCAGCCAAACATGCTCGTGCTAAAGGTTTTATCAGTACACCGAGCTACTCGCAGGTAATTCAGCCGGTCAACACCAAGGCGGTAGGACGTTGGCGCCGCTACGAGCAGGTACTCGGCGAAGTGGTGCAGCAAACACAGCCTTACCTGCGGAAATGGGATTATCTTTAGAACAACAGGTAACTCGAGAGGATGTATTTGTCCGACGATACGGGAGCCAAGCCGGCGTGCTGATACATCCAGTACGGAGGAAACATCAACAAACGGCCTCTCCGGGCTGTGATCTTGACGTCGAACTCTGGAAACCAAGTCTCGCCTCCCGTTTCAACATCGTTCAGATACCATAAGAACACAAGGTATCGATTGCACACGTCGTGCAACGAGTCGAAATGCAGTTGGAACTGGTCGGCGCCGCCTGGACGGTAGCGCTTCAAAATGAGATCAGCCGTCGAGCGTGAATTAGGCACCGGAATTCGCTGAGGGACATCGAGGTTGTAACGAGTTAGGGCCCCGTTCATCTTGTTGCGAAAAAACTGACGGAGGTCTTCAGTCGCCGCTTTTGTAAGATTCAGCTCGGTCCATCCGCTCTGCTCCAAGCCGGCGCGATAGCCGCGCCCGTTAGGTGTATGAAGGCCGGTGGACTCGTCGAATGAGCTAACGAGCCGGTCACAGATATCCTGTTCGAGATGATGATCGAACACCTTGATGTAGCGAGTCACATCGGTTTTGTTATTCATGTTGTGTCGCCAATTTCGTCGGATGTCCCAGGAGCCGGCAAATTGTCATTAACAGGCATCTACAAGAGTTCTCGTGTGACCAATATTGGTAATGATCAAGAGTCGCTTGAACGCGCACTGATGCAGGCACGTCAAGCAATGGCTGCTGGCCAACTGGCGCAAGCGGTAGAAGTGTACACGGCGATTCTGGGCGTCGACGCGAGTCACGCTGAAGCGCTCAATGCTTTGGCGATGAATGCTATGCGTTCCGGCGATCTCGGGAAGGGGGTCGGCTTGCTCGAAAAGGCGGCTCAGATCCATCCCCGCGATGCTCTGACTCTTAACAATTTGGGTCAGGCCTACCAGGCCGCCAATGCCTCGCAGCAGGCGCTCGCGGCCTACACCGCGGCGCTTAGCGTCAAGCCAGAGTTATATGTTACGCGCCTGTCGGTTGCTCGATTGCTGGAGCAGGCGGGGCGTGGCGACGAAGCCCTCCCCCTCTATTTCAAAGCAATAGCCGACGCGCAGCGGCATGGAAGATGGCTTAGTGCGGATTCGACATCTCTGAATCTCCAGCCGCTGGTCCAGCATGCGATTCGTGTGGTGAACGAAGGCCGCCGGAAGCTGTTTGGGCGCTTGATGGATGGACTGCAGCAACAGTTCGGCAGCGCTGGACTGACTCGCGTCGCCGACTGTCTGGCCGCGTACTTGGGCGAGAGACAGGTCCAGTATTCTGATCCGGAGCAACGGCCGACATTCCTCTATTTCCCCGGCCTGCCGGCCAGCCCGTATCTGGACAAGCGGTTGGTGCCAGAACTAGAGCAGCTTGAGGCCAGCACCGAGGCAATTCGTTACGAGTTGCTGGCAGTGTTAGATGGTCAGACCGGGATGGAGCGGGTCTTTCTAGATGACTCGGTGGAAGATGTAAATTTGCGTGGTTATCGAGGCAAGCCCAGTTGGAACGGCTATTACTTCCATCGCCATGGCGATCCCAGAAAAGACAATCGCGCCGCCTGCCCGTATACCGCTGCCGCTTTGGATCGACTGCCGTTGTGCCGAGTGCGCGAACACGGCCCGGAAACACTGTTCTCCGTGCTTGCACCGGGAACTCATCTGTTGCCGCATCGCGGAGTCACTAACACCCGCTCGGTAGGCCACTTAGCGTTGATTGTCCCTCCTGATTGTGCGCTAAGCGTGTCTGGTATCGAATACCAGTGGTCCGAATCAAGCACCGTGCTCTTCGACGATACTTACTCGCACGAGGCCTGGAACAAAAGTGACCGACTCCGGATCGTGTTGATTTTCGATATCTGGAACCCATACCTGACCGAGATGGAGCGGGCTGCAGTCAAAGAGCTGGTGATGGCGATTGGGGACTTTCGGGTTGCGGGAGAAACTTTGCCGGCGCTGCCAGCATGAAACTGCCACAGGCTTTTGTTCGTTTGCCATTGCGTTTTGATGTCGCAAGGCTCGCCGCCGAGGTGAAGGCGTTGCCGCCCGAGGCTTGGTCTTCGCACCCGACCGGATACAAAGGTAACAGTGCCGTCCGGTTGATTACACTCGATGGCGGAGAAAACGACGCCATGACTGGCGGCGAGATGCGGCCAACACGACACTTGATGGCGTCGCCGTATTTGCAGCAGGTGCTGCAGAGCCTCAACACGGTATGGAGTCGCTCGCGCCTGATGAAGCTGGCACCTGGTGCAACCGTACCCGAACATGCCGACATCAACTATCACTGGTTCAAACGAGTTCGCGTTCACATTCCGATACTGACCACGCCAGAGGTCAAGTTCTACTGCGGACAGGACGTGGTGCATATGGCCGCGGGGGAATCCTGGATCTTCGATAACTGGCGCCCGCATCGGGTAGAGAACAACTCGGCGTCTGATCGCGTGCATTTGGTCGCCGACACCACGGGTAGCGCCGCTTTCTGGAACCTGGCCTCGGCTGGACTGCGAGCCGAAGCATTCCGCGATGTACAGTTTCAGCCGGGCCGCAACGTGCGACTGCTGCTAGAGCGGTTCAACGTATCCAAGGTCATGCATCCAGCGGAGATGGAACAGCTGATGAGTGATTTGGCTCAGGAAGCTGTGCCTCAAGCCGCCGAGGCCGTCCCGCGCGTGGCCCTGTTTCAGCACCTGTTGGAGTCGTTCTGCAGCAACTGGCGACAGCTTTGGTGTTTACATGGCGATACCGACGCTGGCTTGGCGCAGTACGAACAACTGATGACGGAATTGGGTCAGGCGATTGCACCGATAGCCGAGGGACTGGCGGTTCACGCGAATGGAACGCCGGTTGCCAAAGTGATGAACGCGCGGCTGCAATATGCGATCAACCTGCCTGAAGACCAAGCGCCTCGGCTTGAATCGCCGCGTAATGCGTCGTCTAGCTCCCGAGTCGCACCTGTGCCCGTGTTCGAGCGCCCCATCTTTATCGTCGCCGCGCCGCGTTCAGGAAGCACGCTGCTATTCGAGACTCTGGCTTGCACAACGCAGCTATGGACAGTGGGCGGCGAAGCCCATTGGTTGGTCGAAGGCATTGATCAGCTCGCCCCGGGCGCGCCCGGAATTGACAGCAACCGATTGCTGGCAGCACATGCCACGCCTGAGATATCGGCTCTGATCAAGTCACGCTTGGCACAGAAGCTGATCAATCAGGGGGCAACAGTGTTGCCGGACATGTTTCGTTCGCTCGAGAAGACGCCGAAAAATTCGCTGCGGATTCCGTTCTTCAACGAAATTTTCCCGGATGCGCTGTTTGTATTTCTATGGCGCGATCCTCGCGAAAATGTCAGCAGCATCATCGAGGCATGGAAGTCCGGGGGATGGATAACCTATCCACGTCTGCCGCAATGGCAAGGCCCATGGTCCCTGCTGTTACCACCAGGGTGGCAATCGATGCGCAATCAGCCGTTAGCTGAGATTGCCGCCTTTCAGTGGGATTCGACTAACCGGATCATCATGGACGATCTGAGCGCTATCGATCCGCAGCGTGTGTTGACAGTCAACTACGCTGAATTGCTGCAGAGCCCTGGCATGACCATCCAGCGCATTTGTTCATTTGCCGGGTTGCAATTTGATGCCGAGCTCAAACAGCGAACGACCCGGCCGCTGCCGTCGTCTAAACATACTCTCACACCACCGGCGCCCGACAAATGGCTGAGCAACTCTGGCTCGATTGTCCCAATCTTGCATAAACTGGAGCAGACTTGGAGCCGCCTGCGTGCTTTGGGGTGAGTTGCCATCATTTTTGCTTGTTGTCCCAAGAAGAGTTCAAGGAGTCTGTCGTGAGCATGGTCAAACCGAGTTGCTTCCTCCTTCTGGCGCTGTTATCGGCCAATGTCGTCCGGGCCGACGAGATCGTTGCGCCGCAGCCCCCCGCTGCTTCAGTTGAGACCGTACCTGTCGAGGACAAGGTTATTTGCACGACGGAGCGCCAGACTGGCTCGAATCTGCCGCATCGGGTCTGCATGACGGCGTCTCAGCGTGCCGCGATGCGGGACAACGCCCACCAAGTGATGTCGTCGGCTCGCCGCAAGACGTCCGCGATCGGCGGCGGCGGCTAAACAGAACCGATGGGTGCGCCGGCGTAACATGAGGCATTTGCTGGCGCAAGAGTGGAATCCGAGCGCCCGACTCCGGGCGTTCGCCCGAGTTGGAAGTGCTAGCATCGCGGCCCGGACTCGTTCGCTTCCGCCGGCGCCATTTGGGGCGCCGATCTTCATTTCAGGATAAACATGATGATGACGACCAGTCGGCCACGCCGACTCGTATTCGCAGCTTTGGTCATTTCGCCGGCGCTACTTCTGGGCAATTCCGGATGGGCGCAGGACAAGGTCACGGCCGTTGTCGGCGAGCAGACCAAGACCGAGGCGGCCGCGCAGGCTTCCCAGAAGCGCATCACCCAGCTCGATGAGGAGGCCAGCGGCATGCTCGCCGACTACCGTCAGGCGCTGGTCGAGGCTCAGAGCCTGAAGGCTTACACCGACCAGCTGGGTGCGCAGGTCAAGTCCCAGGACGACGAGATCAAGGGCATGTCGACCCAGATCGCCGACATCGAGACCACGTCGCGCGAAGTGCTGCCGATGATGACCAAGATGCTCGATACGCTTGAGCAGTTCGTCAAACTCGATATGCCGTTCCTGCCCGATGAGCGCAGCAACCGCATCGCCACGCTCAAAGAAATGATGACGCGTGCCGACGTGTCGCTTTCCGAGAAATATCGCCGCATCGTCGAGGCCTATCAGGTCGAGATGGAATATGGCCGCACGATCGAGGCCTACGAAGGCAAGGTCGGCGAAAAGACCGTGCAGTTCCTGCGTACCGGCCGCGTCGCGCTGTTGTACCAGACGCTGGACGGCAAGGAGACCGGCTACTGGGACGTCAACGCCAAGAAGTGGGTCGTCGACTCGGCCTATAACGATTCGATCACGGCAGGCCTGAAGGTCGCCAAGAAGCAAGCGGCACCGGACTTCATCAAGGTCCCGGTCCCGGCTCCGAAGGAGATCAAGTAATGTCGCGCCCGATGTCGCAGAAAATTCGTGCGTCAGCGGTTGCGCTGATGCTGTTCGCCGCCGCCGCTCCGGTGGCCTACGCCGCCGCTCCGGGCAACCTCGACGAACTGCTCGAGCAGACCCGCTCGCAGCGTGATCGTGAAGCCGCCGCCAACAAGGAGCGTGAAGCCAAGTTCCTCGCCGAGCGCGACAAGCAGGCTGCACTGCTGTCACAGGCCAAGGCTGAGTTGAGCGAGCTGCAGAACAAGCAGAAATCGCTTTCCGCCGCCTTCGATTCCAACGAAAAGAAGCTCACCGAGCTGCAGGCCCAGCTCGACGCCAAGTCCGGCAACATGGGTGAAATGTTCGGCGTCGTGCGCCAGGTCGCCAACGACTTCTCGTCGGTGGTGCGCAACTCGATGATCAGTGCGCAGTATCCGGATCGCGAAGAATTCGTAACCAAGCTCGCCGCCACCAAGGCGCTGCCGTCGATCAGCGACCTCGAGCGCTTCTGGTTTGAGCTGCAGCGCGAAATGACCGAGACCGGCAGCGTCGTGCGGTTCAAGAGCAAGGTCGTCCAGCCTGATGGCAGCTCGGTCGACGAGTCGGTGTCGCGCATCGGTTCGTTCACCGCGGTGGCCGACGGCAAGTACCTCGCCTATCTGCCCAGCGAACACAAGCTCGCGGTGATGGCGCGCCAGCCGGGCGGCAAGTTCCAGTCGGCGGCGTCCGATCTGACTGCGGCCACTTCCGGCTACGTCGGTACCGAACTTGACCCCACCCGCGGTGTGCTGCTGACGATTTACGCGCAGCGTCCGAATTGGATCGAGCGCATCAAGCATGGCGAAGGCGTCAACTACGTGATCCTGTTGGTCGGCATCATCGGTGCGATCCTGGGCGTCTACCAGTTCTTCTACCTGATGGGCGTGCGCGGCAAGGTCAAGAAGCAGCTGACGCAGATCGATCGCCCGACCACCGACAATCCGCTGGGCCGCGTGCTCGCCAGCTTCAAGGGCGACGGCAGCCGCATCGAAGAAGATGCCGAAGTCGTCGAGCTGCGCATCTCCGAGGCGGTTCTGCGCGAAGTGCCGCCGCTGGAGCGCTTCCAGGCCTTTCTGCGTCTGGCCGTCGCCGCGGGCCCGCTGCTCGGCCTGATCGGTACCGTCATCGGCATGATCATCACCTTCCAGAGCATCACCGAGTCCGGCTCCAGCGATCCCAAGCTGATGGCCGCCGGTATCTCGGCGGCGATGATCGCCACGGTGCTCGGCCTGGGTATCGCGATCCCGCTGCTGTTCGCCAACGCTTGGCTGACCTCGCTTTCCAAGCAGATCATTCAGATCCTGGACGAGCAGAGCACGGGCCTGCTGGCCGAGCGTCTTGAGGGCAAGACCGGTGCTTGACATGCTGCTCGCCCCGTTCGTTGCATTGCATCGCATGCGCGAACTGGGCGGCCCGATTGTCGATTACATTTTCTTCGCATGCCTGTGCATGTGGACGTTGACGTTCGAGCGCTACTGGTACTTCTCGAAGGTACTGCCGCGCGATGCGGCGAACTACCTCGATCAGTGGAAGCAGCGCGCCGACCACCACACCTGGGCTTCGCGCAACATCCGCACGGCGATGATCTCGCGTCTGAACGCGGCGATGACGGCTAACCTGCAGTTGCTGCGCGTGCTGGTGCCGCTGTGCCCCTTGCTGGGCCTGCTCGGCACCGTGTCGGGCATGCTCAACGTGTTCGACGCGATGGCGGCCCGCGGTTCGGCCGACGCGCGTTCGATGGCCAACGGCGTGTCCGAGGCGATGATCTGCACGCTCACCGGCCTGTCGGTCAGCATCAGCGGTCTGTACCCGGTGTACTACTTCCGTAATCGCGCGCGGCTCGAAACCGAGCTGCTCGCCGACAAGTTCGAGTATTAAGCCGCCATGCGTATGCGTCGCCACCGACACAGCGAGGAGTCCGACGGGGCCGGCATCGATCTCGCGCCGATGCTGGATTTCGTGCTGAATCTGCTGATCTTCTTCATCATCACCGCGGTGTTCGTCAAGGAGATCGGCATCACCGTCAGCCGCCCGACTTCCGCCGCCGCAGAGAAGAAGGAAGGCGGCGCGATCATCATCGCGATCCGCGCCAGCGGTGAAATCTACGTCGGCAATCGCCTGGTCGATCTGCGCGCTGTCCGCGCCAACATTGAACGTCTGCATGCGCAGAAGCCCGATGATTCCGTCGTCGTGACCGCCGAAGAAGCTGCCCCCACCGGCGCTCTGGTGCAGGTGATCGACCAGGTGCGCCAGGGCGGCGTGCAGAATGTATCCATCGCCGCGTCTGCCGCGGCGGCGGGAGGCTGATCCGAAATGAGGTCCCGTCGTCATACCCCCGAGAACGAGGAAACCGGCATCGATCTGGCGCCGATGCTCGACTTCGTGCTGAATCTGCTGATCTTTTTCATCATCACGACCTCGTTCGTCAAAGAGGCCGGCGTCACCGTCACGCGTCCCGCGGCCGAGACCGCCGAAAGCCGCGACAACGGCAACATCCTGATCGCGATCCGCCCCAACGGCGACATCTGGATGGACAAGCGACGTATCGATCTGCGCGACGTACGCGGCTCGGTCGAGCGCCTGCATGCCGAGCGTCCGGACGACACCGTCGTCATCATCGCCGACCAAGCGTCGCAGACCGGCACGCTGACCAAGGTCATGGACCAGGTCAAGCTCGGCGGCGTCAACGACGTGTCAATCGCCGCACTGCATTCGGGCGGGTAATAGCGAATGCGAAACACCACTTCCAGCCGTACCCGACTGCCGATCGCCGCCTTCGCCGGTCTGGTGTTTTCGGCGCTGATGTTTCTCGGCCTGTTTGGCCTGATCAATCGTCATGGCGGCGGCATCGACAAGGCCGACACCTTACCGACGATCGACTTCGTGCGCCTGAAACGCGATACCGAACTGCAGACGCTGGAACGGCGCAAACCGCCACCCCCGCCGCCGCCGCCGAAGACCCCGCCGCCGCCGAAATTGAAAGTCGCGACCGATACGCCACAGGAGCAGCAGACGCCGTTCGCGATGCCGAATCTGGGGCTGTCCGCCAGCGTCGGTGGCGGTCCGTTCCTGGGCGCGATGGGCTCGGGCGGTGGTGCCCCGGCCGGCGGTCTGTTCGACGGCGACATCATTCCGATGCAGCGCATCCAGCCGACCTATCCACGCCAGGCTGCGCGCGACGGCATTGAGGGCTACGTCAAGATCCAGTTCACGGTGAATGCCGACGGCACCGTTCGCGAGGCCAAGGTGCTCGAGTCCAAGCCGCGCGGCGTATTCGACGCGGCGGCGATCTCATCCGCGCTGCGGTGGAAGTTCAAGCCGAAAGTGGTCGATGGCAAGCCGGTCGATCAGCGCGGCGTCCAGACGATCAATTTCAAGTTGGGCGAAGAGTGATGCGCAGTTCCCAAGCACTGACTCGGACCCTGGCCCAGGCCCTTGTTGCGCTCGCGCTGTCGGGCTACGCAGTGGCCAGCCTGGCCCAAGGCACGCCGGCCGCCTGCGCCAATCCGCGTAAGGCTGACGGCACGATGTCCGAGCCCTACTATCGCGGCGTCGAGCAGGCGATGGACTTGATGTCCAAGTCCAGGAACCAGGAGGCCATCGACAAGCTGAGCAAGATGGTCGATGGCGGCGGCAGCGAGTACGAGAAGTCGATCGTCTACTACAACCTCGGCTTTGCCTACAGCTCCAAAAATGACTACACCAACGCGGCGAAGAATTTCGAAAAATCGCTGGCATTGAACGCGATGCCGCAGCAGCAGTACGACCAACTGCTGTTCAACCTTGGCCAGCTTTACGTTGCGGACAAACAGTACGATAACGGCATTCGGACGCTTGAACGTTACATCGCCGAGTCCTGCACGCCGGTGCCACCCGACGCCAACATTTTCCTGGCTCAGGCTTATCTGGAACAGAAGCGATTCAAAGATGCACTGCCGCAGGTCGATCAGGCGATCGCGAAGTCCAAAACCGTCAAGGAAAGCTGGCTGCAGCTGAAGCTCGCGATCAATTACGAGCTCAAGAACTATCGCGCCTGCGCCGACGTGCTGCTGAAGCTGATTTCGATCACGCCGGCCAAGTCGGACTACTGGAAGCAGTTGTCCGGCATGTTCATGGAACTCAAGGATGACGCCGGCGCCGTGGCTACGCTGGCACTCGCCGATCGCCAGGGCTTCCTGACCACTCCGAACGAGATACGGAATCTGTACAACATCTACATGTCGGTAGACTTGCCTTATAAAGCCGGCACTTTCCTGCAGGACGCAATCGACAAGAATCGTGTTCCGGGTGACGAGAAAAACCTGAATTCGGTCGCCGATGCCTGGATCAACGCGCGCGAATCCGCCAGGGCCGAATCCGTGCTGAAAAAGCTGGCCGCGCAATCCGAAAAGGGCGAGTACTACTTCAAGCTCGGTGCGATGTACGGCGACGACGAACGTTGGAAAGAATCAAAGGAGATGCTCGAAAAGGCTATCTCCAAGGGCAATCTCGGCACCAAGGCAGGCGAGGCCTATTTGCGTCTCGGCGTCGCCAACTATGGCCTGAAGGATTACAGAAGCGCCGAAACTGCGGTTAACAAGGCGATGAGTTACGACAACGTCCGCGGTCAGGCCGGCCAGTGGCTGCGCCAGATCCGCTCCGATCAGGGTTTGGCGGCCGGCGCCCCAGCGGGCTGAGCAGGCTGGTCTTAAAATCCGCTTTGCCAAGATCGCCCGGCCCTTCGCCGGGCGATCTGCTTTCCGGGGACGCAGGATGAACAGTCGCGCGGTGCAATTGCTGCTGGCTTTCGCAGCGGTCTATCTGGTCTGGGGCTCCACGTATCTGGCGATCCGTATCGTCGTCGAACATCTGCCGCCAGCGCTGTCGGCCGGAATTCGCTTCGACGTCGCCGGCACGTTGATGCTGATCTATGCGCTGGCGCGCGGTGGCAAGCTGCCGAAGACGCGTGCGGAGTGGAACAGCGTCGTCCTGACCGGTATCGCGCTGCTGGTCGCAGGCAACGGTCTGGTGACCTGGTCGGAAAAATGGGTAGAGTCAAACCAGGCGGCGTTGATCGTCGCGACGTCCGCGTTGTGGATGGCCGGTTTCGGCACCATCGGCGCCAAGGGTGAGCGTCTCAGTCCGCTGACCCTGTGTGGCCTGTTCGCCGGTTTCGCCGGCGTCGCGCTGCTGGTCGGTGGCGGCATTCAGGCGCAGGGAGCGCCGCTGCCGGCGTATCTGGCGCTGCTCGCGGCGCCGTTTTTCTGGGCGTTGGGCTCGGTCTATGCGAAGCGCCATCCGGTCGCGCTGACCGGCGCGATGTCGGCTGCGCTGCAGATGCTCACCGCCGGCATCGTGCTGACCGTGATCGGCCTGGCCGCCGGCGAAGCCAGCCAGCTCAGCTGGCAGCCGCGCGGCTGGCTGGCGCTGGCCTACCTGATCGTGTTCGGCTCCTGCGTCGCCTACGGCGCGTTCTTTTACCTGGTGCACGAAGTCTCGCCGGCGGTACTCGGCACTTACGCCTATGTGAATCCGGCGATCGCGGTGCTGCTTGGTTGGTGGATACTCGACGAGCACCTCGGGCAGACGCAGATCATCGGCACAGCGGTCATCCTGCTCGGCGTGTTGCTGGTGAGCTTGGGTAGCGCGCGGAAGAAGGCGTGACAGCGGCGCGCGGCCTGTTGCTGTCACTGTTGCTGACGAGCTTCACGGCGAACGCCGCCGAGGTCGTGCTGCGCCGTGGCAATGGCCCCGACGTAGAGACGCTGGATCCGCACAAGGTGCGTAGCGTTTCCGCCGGCAATGTGGTGCGCGATCTTTACGAAGGCCTGGTCAGCGAAGCACCCGACGGCGCGCTGATTCCCGGCGTCGCCGAAAGCTGGCAGATCGCCGACGACGGCCGCGTCTACACCTTCAGCTTGCGCGACAACGCGCGCTGGTCCAACGGCGAGCCCGTGACCGCGCAGGATTTCGTCGCCGGACTGCGGCGCAGCGTCGATCCGCAGACCGCGTCGCCGTCGGCGCAATTGCTGTCGCCGATCGAAAACGCCAGCGCGGTGATGACCGGCCGCGCGGCGCCGAGCGCGCTCGCGGTGCAGGCGCTGGATGCGCACACTCTGCAGATCAGGCTGCAGGCACCGACACCGTATTTTCTCGCGCTGCTGGTGAATCCGGCCGCGTATCCGGTGCATATGCCGCTGCCCGCGGCGGGCGAGCCGCTGATTTCCAACGGCGCGTACCGGCTACAAAACCATGTGCTGCAGTCGCGGGTCGAGCTTCAGCGCAATCGCCACTACTGGAACGATGCGCAGACGCGCATCGACCGCGTGCAGCACCTCGTCACCGAAGACATGGGTTCCGAGTTTCAGCGCTTTCGCGCCGGTGAACTCGACATCACCGAACAGGTGCCGGCGACGCAGATCGCGGCGATGTCGCCGGCGCTGCGCCGGCAACTGCGCATCGCCGACTATCTTGGCATCTACTACTACGGCTTCAACCTCAGCCAGCCGCCGTTCGACAGGCCCGAACTGCGCCGCGCGCTGAGCCTGGCGGTCGATCGCGAGGTCATCGTGCGCAAGCTGCTCGGCAGCGGCGAGCGCGCGGCCTATAGCTGGCTGCCGCCGCGTGTCGCCGGCGCTGCCAGCCTGCAGCCGCCGTGGGCAGCCTGGACGCGTGCGCAGCGCATCAATGAGGCGCAGCGTCTGTACGCGCAGGCCGGCTACTCCGCACAGCATCCGCTGCGTACCGAGATCCTCTACAACACCAACGACGTTCACCAGAAGATCGCGGTGGTGATCGCGGCGATGTGGAAGCAGTTTCTCGGCGTCGAAACCACGCTGCGCAACGAGGAGACCAAGGTGTTTCTGCAAAGCCGGCGCGAGCGCAAACGCGTGCAGCTGTTCCGCGGCTCCTGGGTCAGCGATTACGACGACGCCAGCAGCTTTCTCGATCTGCTGGCCGGCGACAATCCGCGCAACGACACCGGCTACGTCAGCACTCGCTACGACGCCGCGCTGCTGTCGGCGACCCGGCTCGACGGCGATGCACGTCGCGCCGCGTTGATGCAGGCTCAGCAGCAATTGCTGGACGATGCACCGGTGATCCCGATCTATTTCTACGTAACCAAGCACCTCGTTTCCCGGCGCGTTACAGGCTGGCAGGACAACGCGCTGGATCGTCACTACTCGCGTGATCTGGCCTTGGTGCCGTGAGATGACAGCAGAACAAATGAATCTCCCTCCCCCGCAGGCGGGGGAAGGAGACCAGCCGATGAGCCCGCGTCTGTTGCGCCGCCTGCTCGAACTGCTGCCGACCCTGCTGCTGCTGGTCACGATCACGTTTCTGATGCTGCATGCCGCGCCGGGCGGCCCTTTCGATGCCGAGCGCGCGTTGCCCGAAGCGACGCGCGTGCAACTCGAGGCGCGCTATCACCTCGATCAACCGCTGTGGCGTCAGTACCTGATTTATCTCGGCGATCTCGCGCGCGGCGATCTCGGGCCTTCGTATCAGTATCCCGATCGCAGCGTCGCCGAACTGATCGCCTCCGGCCTGCCGGTATCGGCGCTGCTCGGCAGCCTGGCGATGAGCCTGGCGCTGATCGCCGGCATGAGCCTGGGTATCGTCGCGGCGATGAAGCCGCATCGGCTGCAGGATCGCGCGGTGATGGCCTTCGCGGTGGCCGGCCTGTCGGTTCCGAATTTCGTGCTCGCGCCGCTACTGATTCTGCTGATGGCAGTGGGCTTGCACTGGCTGCCGGCCGGTGGCTGGAGCGGCGAGCCGCGGCAACTGCTGCTGCCGGTGATCGCGCTGGCTTTGCCGCAGATCGCGACGATCGCGCGGCTGACGCGGGCCGCGATGCTCGAGGTCATGCAGACGCCGTGGATCCGCACTGCGCGTGCCAAGGGCTTGAGCGAAAGCCGCATCGTGCTGCGCCATGCGCTGCGGCCGGTATTGCTGCCGGTGATTTCGTATCTCGGCCCGGCGGCGGCCGGCACGCTGACCGGCTCGGTGGTGATCGAGCAGATCTTCGGCCTGCCCGGCGTCGGCCGCCACTTCGTGCTCGGCGCGATGAATCGTGACTACGGCCTGGTGCTCGGCGTGGTGCTGATCTACGGCACGCTGATCGTGCTGTTCAACTTCATCGTCGATCTTCTCTATGCGCGGCTCGATCCGCGTCAGCGCGAATGAGCGCGTCTCGTGCGCCGATGCGGCGTTGTTCGTCGTCGCCATAGCGCTGCTATGACTCCTCCTCACGCCTTGCCTCGGCGCACGATCCATCGCTCATGCTGAACTCATCGCCAAGCATCGACGCGCCAAAGTCCAAGCGCTGGGCCATGTTCGCTGTTGGTCTGCTGATCGCAGTCGCCCTGCTGTGCATCGTCGGCCCGTGGCTGGCGCCCTGGGATTTCGACAGCATCGACTTCGACGGCGTCTGGTCCGCGCCGCCGTCGGCGCAGCACTGGTTCGGCACCGATTCTCTGGGCCGCGATCTGTATGTGCGCACCCTGGTCGGCGGGCGCATCTCATTGGCGGTCGGTGTGGTCGGCACCCTGGTGTCGCTGCTGATCGGCGTCGCCTACGGGGCCGTCGCCGGTTACGTTGGCGGCCGCATCGACAGCCTGATGATGCGCGCGGTCGACATCCTCTACGCGCTGCCGTTCCTGTTCCTGGTGATCCTGCTGATGCTGTTGTTCGGCCGCCATCTGCTGCTGGTCTTCATCGCGATCGGCGCGATCAACTGGCTGGACATGGCGCGCATCGTCCGCGGTGAAACGCTGGCATTGAAGCAGCGCGATTTCGTCGCGGCTGCGATCGTCTCCGGCAACGATTCGCGCCAGATCATCACGCGGCACATCGTGCCCAACCTGCTGGGCGTGGTCGTCGTCTACGCGACGCTGACGGTACCGCAGGTGATTCTGATGGAAGCCTTCCTGAGCTTCCTCGGCCTCGGCGTGCAGGCGCCGGCGACCAGCTGGGGCGCGCTGGTCAGCGAAGGCGCGCGCGACATGGAGGTGGCGCCGGCCGCGCTGATTTTCCCGGCGACGTTCCTGGCCGCGACCCTGCTCGCGCTGAACCTGCTCGGCGACGCGCTGCGCGATGCGCTCGATCCGCGGCGGCGGCGATGAACGCGATGCCGTTCCACGGTTGTCATTCCCGCGCAGGCGGGAATCCAGTTCCTGCAGGTTCGAGCGCGGCGTCGCTGGATTCCCGCCTACGCGGGAATGACCGATGAGCGACGGCGCGCCCTTGCTGTCGGTCGAGAACCTGCGCGTGCAGCATCGCAGCGCGCGCGGCGAAGTCTGCGTCGTCGACGGTGTCGGCTTCGATATCGCGGCCGGCGGCACGCTCGGCATCGTCGGTGAATCGGGCTCGGGCAAGTCGCAGACCGCGCTGGCGCTGCTCGGCCTCAGCGGCGCCAGCGCGAGCGTCAGCGGGCGCCTGATGTTCGACGGCGAAGATCTGTTGCAGCTGTCGGCGGCGCGTCGACGTGCATTGCGCGGCGCCCGCATCGCGATGGTGTTTCAGGATCCGATGGCCAGCCTGAATCCGTATTTGCGCATCGGCGTGCAGCTCGCCGAGGTGTTGCAGACGCATCGCGGCGCGTCGCGCGCCGCGGCCTGGGCCGAGGCCGCGCGCACGCTGGACGCGGTGCGCGTGTCGGCGGCGGCCCAGCGGCTGCAGCAGTATCCGCACGAGCTGTCCGGCGGCATGCGCCAGCGCGTGATGATCGCGATGGCGATCATCGCCGGCCCGCAGCTGCTGATCGCCGACGAGCCGACCACGGCGCTGGACCCGACCGTGCAGGCGCAGGTGCTGGGCCTGCTCGACGAGCTGCGCCGCGAGCGCGGCCTGGCGATCCTGCTGATCACGCACGACCTCGGCGTGATGGCGCGGCTGTGCGAGCGCACGCTGGTGATGTATGCCGGCCGCGTGGTCGAGGCCGGCGCCACGCGCGAGCTGCTGCAGCGGCCGCGGCATCCGTACACCGCGGCGCTGCTGCGCGCGAGGCCGACGATGCAGCATCCGGCCGGCCTGCCGCTGGACGCGCTGCCGGGCCAGCCGCCGGATCCTCGCCAAGCCATCGCCGGCTGCCGCTTCGCGCCGCGCTGCCCGCAGCGACGCGCCGATTGCAGCGAGTCGCCACCGCCGTGGCAGCACGGCGCGGCATGCCGGTATCCCGTCGCGCCGGGTTAAACCCCTCTCCCAACGGGAGAGGGGCAGGGGTGAGGGCGTCTCCGGCACATCACACTTCGTTGCGCCTCGAAGGCCCTCACCCGGCGCTGCGCCCACCCTCTCCCGGAGGGAGAGGACAAGACATCGAGAAATCGTGATAACCGCCGATTATCCCGACGTCCGCTGCCGCGTATCGTCCCCGACGCGTCGTTCGGTTTTAGCCCTGCCACTCTGCGCGCACACCGACCCAAGGGGAGCGTCATGTTTCAGGTCATTCGGAATCACCTGCTGCAAATCCTGCTGGCGCTGGGCTTTTTGTGCCTGTCTTCGAACGCGTCGGCGTTCGTCGTCATCAAGGGCGTCAGCAGTTTCAAGGTCACCACCACCTACCAGGGCGTCGCCCGTTCGACGCTGTATTTCAAGCCCAGCAGCGGCACCACGACCAAGGTGCCGCTGCTGGTGGTGCTGCACTACAACGGCGGCACGCCCGAGGCGATGTCGACGCTGACCGAAGTGCAGGAGCTGGTGCGCGACTACGGCATCTGGGTCGCGGTGCCGCCGGTCGCCGACGGCAGCTGGCATGACGATCCCACCGACACCAGCACCACCGACGACGTCGGCTTCCTGACCACGCTGATCGACAACTCGGTCGCCGCGTATCCGGTCGACGCCAAGCGCGTCTACATGACCGGCTTCTCCGACGGCGCGATGATGACGCTGCGCTATGCCTGCGACCGCCCGGACAAGATCGCCGCCGCCGCCGCGGTCTCCGGCACGATGCTCAAGACCCTGGTTTCGGTCTGCACCAGCCCGAGCTTCGCGACGCCCATGGCGCTGCTCAACGGCACCGCCGACGCCATCACCAAGTACAGCCCGACGCCCTACGGCATCTCGCTGACGCTGCCGGATTCGGCCAAGCACTGGGCCAAGATCAACGGCTGCGGCGCCGCGCCGGTGGTCAGCAACCTGGCCGATCTGTCGACCACCGACGGCACCACGGTGACGCTGACCAGCTATCTCGGCTGCGCCACCGGCGACTCGGTGAGCCTGTACACGATCAACAACGGCGGCCACACCTGGCCGGGCTCGCCCTACAACCTGAGCTACCAGGGCAAGACCACGTTCGACATCGACGGCACGCTGACCATCTGGAACTTCGTCAAGCGCTTCAGCCGCTGAACGCGGCGGCGGCGGGCCACCCGCTGCGCAGGCGCGCCCGGTAAACTGTCGCCCGCCAGAACAGGCGAGAACCGGGCGCATCGACGCCGGCACCAGGAGTTGAGCATGCGGAACCAGGACATAGCAGCGCGCGCGACGGCGATCGGCTACCGGTTGCGGCTCGCCGCCGCGCTGGCCCTGGGTATGGCCTGCGGCGTGGTCCAGGCCGCGCCGCAGGACGATCTGAGCTTCATCCTGCACAACCGCACCGGTGTCGACATCAAGGCGCTGTACGCCGCGCCGAACCAGTCGGCCGATTGGCAGGACGAGTTGCTGCAGGGCGAGAAGCTGCTGGACGGCGACGACGCCGACATCACCATCCCGCGTGGCGCTTCGGTCGAAAAATGGGATCTGAAGCTGATGGATCGCCAGGGCGCCAGCCTGGTCTGGCCGGGGATCGACTTCAGCAAGAGCAGCGACATCACGCTGCGCCTGAATCTGGGCAAGCCCTACGTCGAGTTGGGCGACGACAACTAGCGATCGAACTGGCGATCGGCAGGGCGGGCCGCTCCCGCCCTGCTTCCGCCGTTACTTGCTGCGCTTGAGCAAGGGTTTCAGGAACTGCCCGGTATACGAGCGCGCGACTTTGGCCACGTCTTCCGGCGTGCCGGTGGCGATGATCTCGCCGCCGCCGCTGCCGCCTTCGGGGCCGAGGTCGATGATCCAGTCGGCGCGTTTGATCACGTCGAGGTTGTGCTCGATGATCACGATCGTGTTGCCGTGTTCGCGCAGACGCTCCAGCACTTTCAGCAGCTGCGCGACGTCGTGGAAGTGCAGGCCGGTGGTCGGCTCGTCGAGGATGTAGAGCGTCTGGCCGGTGTCGCGACGGCTCAGCTCTTTTGCCAGCTTGATGCGCTGCGCCTCGCCGCCCGAGAGCGTCGTCGCGTTCTGGCCGAGCTTGATGTAGCTCAGGCCCACGTCCATCAAGGTCTCGAGTTTCTTCGCCAGGTTCGGCACGGCCTTGAAGAAGGCCAGGCCGTCTTCGATGGTCATGTCGAGCACTTCGTCGACGCTCTTGCCCTTGTACTTCACTTCCAGCGTTTCGCGGTTGTAGCGGCGGCCGCGGCAGGTGTCGCAGGTCACGTAGACATCCGGCAGAAAGTGCATCTCCACCTTGATCAGGCCGTCGCCTTCGCAGGTTTCGCAGCGGCCGCCCTTGACGTTGAAGCTGAAGCGTCCGGCCTCGTAACCGCGCGCACGCGACTCCGGCACGCTGGCGAACAGCTCGCGGATCGGCGTGAACAAACCGGTGTAGGTCGCCGGGTTGCTGCGCGGCGTGCGGCCGATCGGCGACTGGTCGATGTCGATGACCTTGTCCAGATGCTCCAGGCCCTCGATCTCGTCGCATTCGGCGTGACGCGTGCCGGCGTTGTTCAGCGCACGCGCGGCGAAGCCGAGCAGCGTGTCGTTGATCAGCGTGGATTTGCCGGAGCCCGACACGCCGGTGACGCAGGTGATCAGGCCGATCGGAATTTCCGCGGTCACGTCCTTCAGGTTGTTGCCGCGCGCGCCGCTCATCACGATCTTCTTTTTCGGATCGGCCTTGCGCCGCTGCTTCGGCACCTCGATGCCGTCGGCGCCGGACAGGTAACGGCCGGTCACCGATTTGGGATTCGCGATGACCTGCTTCGGCGTGCCTTCGGCGACGATGCGGCCGCCGTGCACACCGGCGCCGGGGCCGATGTCGACGACGTAGTCGGCCTGGCGGATGGCGTCCTCGTCGTGCTCGACGACGATCACGGTGTTGCCCAGGTCACGCAGCCGGAACAGGGTTTTCAGCAGTCGCTCGTTGTCACGCTGGTGCAGGCCGATGCTGGGCTCGTCGAGCACGTACATCACGCCGACCAGGCCGGCGCCGATCTGCGACGCAAGGCGAATGCGCTGCGCTTCACCGCCCGACAACGTCTCTGCAGAACGAGCCAGCGTGAGGTAATCGAGGCCGACGTTGTTGAGGAAGCCGAGACGCGCCGAAATCTCCTTCAGGATCTTGTCGGCGATCTCGCCCTTGTGGCCGGGCAGCTTCATTTTCAGGAAAAAAGCTTCGGCTTCGCGGATCGACAGCGAGGTGATCTGCGGCAGCCGCGTGTCGGCAACGTAGACGTTGCGCGCGGCGCGATTCAGGCGATCGCCACCGCAATCCGGGCAACTTTTGTTCGACAGATATTTGGCGAGTTCTTCGCGCACCGCGACGCTTTCGGTTTCCTTGTAGCGCCGCTCGAGATTCGGCAGGATGCCCTCGAACTTGTGCGTGCGCGTGACGATGCGGCCGCGCTCGTCGGGATACTGGAACGGCAGCTTTTCATCGCCGCTGCCATTCAAGATCAGCTCCTGCACTTTCTTGGTCAGCTTGTTCCAGGGCTTGTCGGTATCGAAGCCGTAGTGCTTGGCCAGCGACGAGATGAAGTGCCAGTAGTACGCGTTTTTTTTGTCCCAGGAGCGGATCGCGCCGGCGGCCAGCGACAGCTCCGGGTGATGCACGACGCGGTCCGGGTCGAACACCTGCATCGTGCCCAGGCCGTCGCAGGTCGGGCAGGCGCCGTGCGGTGCGTTGAACGAAAACAGCCGCGGTTCGAGTTCTTCCAGCGAGTAGCCGCAATGCGGGCAGGACATGCGCGCGGAGAAGGTGTGCCCGTTGTTGCCCTCTCCCTCCGGGAGAGGCTGCCCCGAAGGGGCGGGTGAGGGTCCATGAGGCACGACCAAGGCCAGACCTTCAGACAGCTTCAGGCCGGTCTCGAAGGACTCGCTGAGACGCTGCTTGAGACCTTGATCTGTGGCGGCGTCGCCAGCGACGCCGCGGGCTCGGATCTTGAAGCGATCGACGACGATCTCGATGTCGTGCTTGAGCTTGCGGTTGAGCTTGGGCACTTCGTCCAGCTCGTACACGCGACCGTCGACACGCGCACGCACGAAGCCCTGCGCGCGCATCTGCTCGAACCATTCCGCATGCTCGCCCTTGCGGCCGCGCACCACCGGCGCCAGCAGCATCCACGCGGAATTCTCCGGCAGCGCCAGCACGTGATCGACCATCTGCGCCACCGACTGCGCCTCGAGCACCACGCCGTGATCCGGGCAGCGCGCGGTGCCGACGCGCGCGAACAGCAGACGCAGGTAGTCGTAGATCTCGGTGACCGTGCCGACCGTCGAACGCGGGTTGTGCGAGGTCGACTTCTGCTCGATCGAAATCGCCGGCGACAGGCCTTCGATGGTGTCGACGTCGGGCTTCTGCATCATCGACAGAAACTGCCGCGCATAAGCCGACAGCGACTCGACATAGCGGCGCTGGCCTTCGGCGTAGAGCGTGTCGAATGCCAGCGAGGACTTGCCCGAGCCCGAAAGCCCGGTGATGACGATGAGCTTGTCGCGCGGCAGATCCAGCGACACGTTCTTCAGGTTATGCGTCCGTGCACCGCGGATGCGGATGGAGTCCATGGGGTTCCGGTCGGGCCTACAGGGGGAGCCGGCGAAGGCAAGCCCCTACTATAGGCAGGGAGCATGCCGCGGCTCAAAAGCGGATGGTGGCCCAGGACTATCGGGCCGGGACGACGGGAATCAAGGCGCATCGTGGTGCGCCCGCTGCGCGCTGTTGGTCGGCTGTTCGACACCGCACGGCTCCGCGGCGCCGCATCGGCCTTGACGCGCGGTCCACGGGCGGCGTACCAAGGGCGAACCGTCGACAGGGAGAAATGCCATGGAAGGTCAGTACCATCAGCCGCTGCAGCGGACTGCAGGTTTCGAGCTGTCTGCCGCGCTATTGTCCCTGACGTGCCTGGCGCTATCCGCCTGTGGCGGCGGCGGAGGTGGCGGTGACAGCGGCTCGCCCGACGACGGCTCGGTACCGCTGTCCAGCGAAGCCGATGTGCTGCGCGAGGTCTCGCTGCTGAGTTCGGCCGTCGGCGCGCTCGACACGCTGTCCGGTGCCATCGACGGTTCGTCGGCTTTTGCTGCAGCCTCGGCCAGCCCGCGCGCGCTGGCGACCCAGGCGATGTCGGCTGCTGCCGCCACCAGCGATTCGCCCTGCACCGACGGTGGCACCGACACCCAGTCCAGCGGCACCAAGACGCGCAGCTTCGCCTACTTCGGCAACCTGAGCGGATCGGTTGCCTATCAGCTCCATGCATTCGCGGCCTGCAAGCGCACCCGCACCGACGACAGCAGCGGCGTCAGCTATCAGGCGACGCTCGATGGCGCGGCCGAAGTCGGCAGCACGCTGCAGGCGATCGAGGGCGCCGACTACCGTTACCTGATCGCCGGCAGCGGCGGCACGCCCTTGCAGGCAACCGTCACCACCGGCTCGGCCGGCGCGCAGGTCGTGCTCAAGGCGACCGGTACCGAGGAATCCCAAAGCACCGACAGCCTGCGAACCGTCGGCAGCATCATCTCGCTGGACTACACCGTGTCCGCACTGGGCCTGACCAGCAGCGGCGAAGTCGACCTGGGCTCGGGTTCCACGCCGTTCTACGTCGCCACCAGCAAGACCTCGTCCGCCTACAGCCTCGACGGGCCTTACGCCTATCACACCAGCAAGTGCGACGGCGGCAGCGCCACCGCCGACACCACCGCGACTCTGACCACCGCCAGCGACGACGCCGGCAGCTATATCAACGGCGGCACGCTCAAGCTCAGCACCAGCAGCGCAGCTGTCACGGTGGTGTTCAACAACGACGGCAGCGCCAGCTACCAGTTCCAGGGCGGCTCCAACGGTACGCTGACACGCGCGGAGCTCGACCAGGCCAAGGCCGACGGCGGCTGCGGCTTCTGAGACGCCTGCAGGGCGGCGATGCGGTTTCGCCGACCGCATCGCTATTCGCGCCGGTGCCGAGCCTCTTACAATAGGGTTCATCGCATCAGGGGACTCCCATGGCTCGTGGTATCAACAAGGTCATTCTCATCGGCAACCTGGGCAAAGATCCCGAAGCCAAATCCTTCGCCAACGGCGGCAGCGTCACCAACATCACCTTGGCGACCTCCGACTCCTGGCGAGACAAGGAAGGCAACCAGCAGGAACGCACCGAGTGGCACAACGTGGTGTTCCACAACAAGCTCGGCGAAATCGTTGCGCAGTACTGCCGCAAGGGCGCCAAGATCTACGTCGAAGGCGCGATCCGCACGCGCAAGTATCAGGACAAGACCAGCGGCCAGGATCGCTACATCACCGAGATCCACGCCAACGAAATGCAGATGCTCGACGGCAAGACCGGCGGCGGTGGCGGCAGCGCCGAATTCGGCGGCAGCTCCGAGCGCTCCAGCGGCGGTGGCGGTGGTTACGGCGGCAGCGGCCGCTCTTCCGCGGCCCCGGAACGCGGCGCCCCGCGCAGCGCGCCGGCCCCGGCCCAGGACGCCGGCTTCGAGGATGACGATATCCCGTTTTAGGGCCTACCACCCTTTTATCTGTTGCTTTTTTGTATTTATATTATTTATTTACAGATAGTTATAGAAAAAGTCAGTGGTGCGTTTGTAGCTAGACTATCTGCTACTTATTAGCTACCTCTGACCTTCCCCCGATTTTCCGGACACATCCGATAAAAGAAGCGGAATGCGTGAAGGCGCGGATTCGCAAAATTGGGGGACATTTTGCCGCCGACACAGGCGCCGAGGCTTCGCTGGCGCAGGCCCAGCGTCTACACTGAAAGCCGTTTTCGAGGAAATCACCGTGCCCACTCCCAGCGCCGCTGCCACCCTCAAGCAGAAAGCTCATGAACTGATCGATCATCTGCCCGAGAATGCGACCTGGCGCGATGTCGCTTACCAGGCGGCCGTGCGCGCAGAAGCCGACGAAGGCTTGGCCGACATCAAGGCCGGGCGCGTCGTCGACGGCGACGAGGTGCTGCGCTGGATCGACAGCTGGGGCACCGACCACGAGCTTGAAGCGCCGCAGCTTCCACGGTGAGGCTGCGCTTTACCTATCGCGCGGCGACCGACCTGCAACGGCTCCGCGCTTTCATCGCCAATGACAATCCGCCGGCGGCGCGCCGCCAGATCGACGCGCTTTTGTGAAGCGAACCAACAAGCCGGCGGTCAACACCGCCACTCGGAGGTTTCCTGTGCACGCAATAAAAAAATAGCCCAGTCCCGCGGACGACTGAGCACGCGACTCTTTCTATTCCCGCCCGCAGTATGCTGAGGGGGAGAGGAATTGGCTGAATCTTTGTAAGCGCCCCGCCATCCCGTCTGACGCCTGCCTCGTCCTTTGCAGCCAGCCTTACTCTTGCAGACCCTGCCTGCACTCACAGGCCCGTAAGAAACTCGGCCACACATGCTTCGGCATAAGAGCCTGCCTAGTTTCCAAAAAAATATGGGCCAAATGATTGGCCGGTGAACACCGTCTTCTGATGGGTGCCGATTGTTACGACGGGAAACTGCCCGTTGGCTGGCGAAGGAAGGCTCGGTGTATCGGCGCCGATGACGGTGGTCTGCGTTGTCGAATAGAGCGCTGGTGTTGAGGTCACGTTGACCGTGACCACCGATGGCACAGTGCCATAGTTCCCAGCGGAGGCCTTCATCGCTCCCATGGTCAAATAATAGCTGGAAGTAGAGAGGTTCCTTGTTAGCGTTAAAGCTGACGAAGGCATAAACGCGTATTTTCTTTGCGTAGGTGTTGTCGTAAACCCGTTAATAAGCATCGTGAGGTCGGTTTCAGAACCGCTGACCACGTTGCCAGTGGTTTGATCAAGCCTAATCAAGCAGTTTCCGTGGTCGAGTGCGCCATAGACACAAGTCGGCGGATCGCCACTGCCAGCTTGAAAGAAGGGATATACCCAAAGGCCGCCACGCGGATCCAACGCACCGCCCGCCTGAAAGGTGCTTCCGCGATAGCTGTGCACCCAAACTGCTGAGGCAATCACGGTCGGCGTGGTGCCTGCGGTCGTGTCAAAGATTTTATAAAAGCAACCGGCGTAGTCCGACGCGGTGGCGACCGATGCGCTGCAATCCGGGGTCGCTGGCGGAACATAATGAGTCTGACCATCGAAGTAGATGCCGTTACCAGTAACGCCTCCAATTTGCTCACCTACGACCAGCACAGGACTCGCGCCACCAGGTCCTGTAAAGCTATATATGGCAGTCAGATTGGAAATCCCGCCGCTCGCAGGGTCAATATCGGCAGAGAAAATTTTTGCGTCTCGATCTTGGTTCAATCCACATGCGGGACAGATGATTGACGCCGCGATATACACGCGATTGTGAACGAGATCCACCGTCGGCGTATTCAGCGTTTCATAGTAATTCGAGCCAACTTTCAACCGCTTGAAAGCCTTTAGATCAAGTGAGGTAACGGTTGTTCCGGACTGCACGACCTTGTAGGTCGAGATTCCGCAATCTGGTGCAGTCGTTGGCGAGGAGCCGATCGGACACTTTTCAGCTATGAAAACAATTTTGGATCCTACGAGGACGGGGCTGACCGGGGTGCCATCGTCATTAACGGGCGTAGTGTCGGTGGTCTTTTTTCTGGTGGTAATCCATGTCGTGTTGTTGCCCGGCGGACGGTATCCAACTCGTTTAGCATCGGCTGCGATTACCCCGCCATCGGACAAGACGATTGGGGCAGAGCCGAATGCGGAGGGAACAAAGATGTTATTGCTGTCGCCGTATTGCGTGTAAGTACTGGCATCGAACACGCGCACTTAAGTATCTTCATCGCCAGTAGCGGTCGCGTAAGAACAGGCGACGATTGTGTCGTTGCTTGAGCACCCCAGGCCAACACTACTGCCGCCGTTGTTGAACGGTTTGTCGAGAACCAAGGTATTGCCGCCTGCCGGCGGCGTGGTGCCGGCGTTGTTAGATAGTGTTGCCGTGCAGTGAGCTTGCGGGCATAAGCCGGCAGTGGGTGTGACCCCCGGTCCTTCGATGACCTGAGCAAGGCAAGTTTCAGGCGTACCGACCAATGCTAGCAAGATTGTCGCGAGCGAAAGCGTATATAGCGAAGTCTTCCCCATCATATCCCCCACCTTTTTAAATGAAACAACGAGCCATCGCGTACCTCCCTCCCGAGGCGGCACACGAGATCTTTACTGCGCTCCGATCAGGAATGAGGCGTACACCTTGGTGACGGTCTGATCATCCACACTCGGATCAAATTCCAGAAGCGTTGTCCCCTTTTCAGTCGAGGCGACACTTTGAAAAAAGGCGTTGGTAACTTCGGGCGTTACGGTTTCGCTCTCGCCCCATTGCATGCCATCGAATACGCTATACGAGAGTCCGAGGTAGCCCACGTCGCTATCGGGCGCAACCATATAGGTTCCAACCGCTTTTCCACTACCGATCCACGCGATACGGGTGCGGGTTGTGAGGCCCCTTGCCCAACTGGCAGGTATGTCGGTCGACCATCCGGTATTGGGGATAAATTTAAAGACGACAAAATCGGTGGTGGCAGTGCCATCGCTCTGAGAAGTCCCGCCCGTGGTGCACCCAGCCACCCGGCCGTCGGCATCGACCTCGATGCTGGAGAAGTCGGTCGTCATGTTGAGATGTTGTTTGGACAAGCGGGAGGCATCTTTCCAGACGCCGCCAACGCGCCGATTGGCGTAAACGCCCAAAGCTTGGACAGGTACGTTTCCGCCATCGCTCCAAATAACGGTGGCCGTCCCGCTGTTGTCGACGACCGCTTTGACCTGATCGAGATAGTTTTCGGTAGAGCTGCTGCCATCGCCAGCGATGCCAAGCGAGCCTGGTAGGTATTCAGCAGGGCCAAACTTCAAGGTACTACGATCGAAGCTACTGCCGTAGTAAGCGCGCTGTACGAGTTTGGGTTTGCTCTGCACGCGTGCGAGATAGACGAGGTTTAAATACTTGCCATTGTCGCTGCGCGACAAGGCGATGTAGTTGGTCTGCTCTCCCGCAAAGTTAGTGGGCAACGGCGCTTGCTGGTACGGTTGCCATGCATGGGCTTCAATTGAATAGACCAGCGTGATCGCGCCTAATGAAGCGTTTTCAGCCGCGATCACCGCGTTGCCTGATTTATCAGACGCGACGTCATAGTTAAGGAATGCGTTCGGCGTGTAGGGCTCGGTATAGATTGCCTCGGGTTTGCTCCAGCCCATATCCGGTTCATAACGAACGGCGTTGATCGACCAACCGGTGTCTTCTGAAGCCGTAATGAGCGCAATCGTGACGTTCCCAAGCACGTCAACTTCGAGATGCGCCGTCGACCAAACCAGAGGAAGGGTCTTTATGCTTTTCCAAACCCCTTTTTTTGCAACATACTGCATGACGCGCGCTTTGCCGGCGGCGCCATCTTGTATCAGCGTCCAAGCGTTGCCTTTGGAATCGAATACGGGCGGACTATAGGATCCTGAAGGTGTGTCATAAACAGGATTGGGCATTGTCCATACGTAGGCAGGCTCACGCTCAGTAAATTGGAGAGCGCCGTCCGCCGTCGATGGCATTAATCTGCCGGTCGATGAGATGCGGATGTCGCCGTTGATCGAAAAATCACCGCCTGGCAGGCTTTCGACTTGTAGCGGCTGGGATAGATCAATGTAGCGATGCCAAAGCGGGATACCGCTGGAATTCACCGCAAGCACGCCGTCGTCCTCCGGAATCAAATGCACTGCGGGATTGGCAGCTGCCGCATTGATTGCCCACGGTAAAAAAAGTGTCGCCATACCGGCGACGAACGCGCCTTTTAACATTGAGGCTTCCCCGTCATAGTTTTCGATCGGCTTACTGATGGCCGCGCAAATCGCAACGACACGGCCCTACGAACTTGACCTTACGAAAAAGGCCAGCAGCAACGATGCCACAACGGCCGGAGCATTCCTTAAAAGTGCGGGGCACATCTCGTTGGTCCGGGGCACGGCTGGCGGGACCAATTACATATGGACGCCCAGTGATGAACTGGATCACTCTCCTTCCCGGGCAACATATCCTTGATCCGGTCCCATTGATCGTTACGCAGAACACGTCGCCCCATTTCCTAACTCGTTCAATGAGTTGGGAGCAGAGTCTGAATTTGATTGTTAATAGAGCCTATGTCGTCGCCACCGCCAAGCGGATTTGCGGGCGGCCTAGTGGCGCCCGCAAAGGGACGGCGGAGGATCCGTGTAGGCGCGCTCCGATCATCTGTCGTGCGCCCGGACGGCGCCTCTCGAATCAAGGTCGCAGCATGGCGCGGCGCGCGCCAAAACATTGCGATATGTCCCGCTGGCACACCGATAGCGGTTACACATTTACGAAATATGTATGTAAAAAAATTGGCTGAAAAGATGCAGCCAGACCGTCAACTAACCCACCCAGATACTTTCGCCAACCGATTGTGTGCACTACCGTTCTGAGTCTGACTAAACGCTAAAACTGTTGGTAAAAAGCCCGCACTTTTCCCCCTGGAAGTCGGGCTCTTTTCTTGCCCCAACGTTATGCGCGGCCGGCCGGCTTCGACTACTGCGTGCAGACTGGCAGCCGCTACCCGTTCTGAGCGGCGCGCCCGCATCCGGGGCTGGACGCGGAGCTGTTCCGGCGACGTAGCCGCCATTTTGTGAGCGTGGCCGCCGCCGGCCATCCTTTCGGGTAGGGCCGTGCGCCAGTGGCGGGTCGACACTGGGTAACCCGGTCCCGCCGAGCTGCCCATGACCCACACCCGCCGCTGGTACTTCAACCGGCGTCCTGCCAAGGACATCGAGGCCGACACCCTTCTGCTGCGGGAGGAGGCCTTGCCGCCAGCCGGGGCCGGGCAGTTGCTGCTGCGCACGATCTACCTGTCGATGGACGCGACCAACCGGCTCTGGCTGGGCGATTGGGATCTGTACATGGAGCCGGTGCGGCCCGGCGAGGCGATGAAGGGCTTTGCACTGTGCGAGGTCATCGAGTCGCATAACGCCGCATTTCCGGCCGGCTCGCTGGTCGCCGGGCTGGTGCCCTGGTCGGACTATTCGCTCAGCGACGGCAGCGGCCTGTCGCTGGTACCGCGCATTGCGGGCCTGAAACTCGCCGAGGCTTTCGGCGTACTGGCGATCGCCGGCCCCACCGCGCTGGTCGGGCTGATGGAAATCGGCCGGCCCAAGGCCGGCGACACCGTGGTGGTGACCGCGGCGGCCGGCGCGGTCGGCATGCTGGTCGGCCAGATCGCCAGGATTCACGGCTGCCGGACCATCGGCATCGCCGGTGGCCCGGACAAGTGCCGCATGCTGACCGAGTCGTTCGGCTATGACCACGCCATCGACTACAAGCGCGACGACGTCGTCGCGCGGCTGCGCGAACTCGCACCGGACGGCGTCGACGTGCATTTCGAAAACGTCGGCGGCGACATGCTCGACGCCGGCCTGACGGTGATGAAAAATTTCGGCGCCGTGGTCATCTGCGGCCTGATCTCCACCTACAACTCCGCCGCCGGTGATCGCATCCCGGGCCCGTACATGTTCCGCAACCTGATCATGCGGCGGCTGCGTGTCGAGGGCTTCGTGATCCTCGACTATCTCGATCGCTATCCGCAGTATCAGGCGCAGCTCGCCGGCTGGATGCTCGAAGGCCGGCTCAACTACCGGCTCGACATCACCGAGGGCTTGGAGAACGCGGTGGATGCGCTGAAGATGCTGTACACCGGCGCCAACAACGGCAAGGTGCTGGTGAGGATCGGCCCGGAATCCTGAGCGCGCTGCGGCGCAGTCGGCATCCCGGCGTGAACACGACGTCAACGGGGGATCGGCGCTGAGCACCATCGCAGCAGCGACGCCGCGCCGGCGAGCGGCGCGCAAGACAGCCGCGGCCGCGCCAGCCGTCGAGGCGGCGGCCGGCGCGATCCTGCGCCATCGGCTGCTGGAAAAACTGTCGCTGTCGCCGCCGCCGCGGCTGATCGTCGTGCAGGGTCCGGCGGGCTTCGGCAAGACCTCGTTGCTGCGCCAGCACTGCCAGCGGCGCATCGCCTGCGGCGACAGTGTCGCCTGGGTGCGCATGGACTCCTCGTCCGGCGACGCCGCCTATTTCCTGCGGCTGCTGTGCGATGCGGTCGAGCGCCTGCCCGGCGAGCCGCGGCGCGCGGAGCCGCGCATCGAAGGCCCCGGCACCCTGCGCGACGTGCTGCATGCGATCACGCGCATCGGCCGGCGGCTGGTACTGGTGGTCGACAACTTCGAGAGCGCCGCGAGCGCGCATTTCGACGCGATGTTCGCGCAGCTGCTGCGCAGCCTGCCGGAGTCGGTGCAGCTCTGCGTCGGCACGCGCGTGCTGCCGACCGCGCGCCTGGCGCGGCTGCAGATCCGCGAAGGCACGGTCGTCATCAGCAACGAGGAGCTGTGCTTCCGGCCAGCCGAATCCTTCGAGTTCTTTCGCGAGTTCGGCAGCTTGAATGCCGCCGATATCACCGCGATCCACGAACTCACCGACGGCTGGCCGGCGGCGCTGCAGGCGTATCGGCTGTGCCTGAAGCGCGGCGGCCGCTTCCGCAGCGAGGCCGCGGTCGGCAAGGGCATCACCCGCGAGCTGATGGATTTTCTGGCCGCCGAAATCTTCGACCATCTCGCGCCGGAACTCGGCAGCCTGCTGCTGGAGCTGGCGGTGCCGGAGAAGCTCAGCCCGGCGCTGGTGGAGCACATCACCGGCATGCCGCAGGGTGCCGAGCGCCTCGCCGAGATCGAGCGCGCCGGCCTGTTCCTGGCGCAGATGGATCTGGGCGGTACCTGGTTCCGTTTTCACAATCTGTTCCGCCAGTTCCTGCTGGCACGCGCGGCGCAGCAGTTTCCGGCCGGCGATCTGCAACGCCGCCATCGCGTGATCGCGCAGTGGTATGCGGCGCAGGATTTCCGCGAGGAAGTGATTCATCACTGGCTCGAAGCCGGCGACGAGCAGCGCGCCGCCGCGCGGCTGGCGCAATTCGTCGACGAGCTGCTGGCGCAGGAGCGCCTCGGCCTGATCGAGCGCTATGCCGACCGCCTCGCGATCGACGCGATGCTGCCGCACGACAACCTGGTACATGCGGCGATCATTGCGTATGGCTTCCGCCGTGCATTCGACAAGGCCGATCAGCTGCTCGCGTGCCACGCGGCGCAGCTGCAGCGCGACGACAGCGATCGCGCCAGGGTCGGTGCGCACAAGGTGTCGCGGCTGTTCGTGCTGGCCGCGCAGGACCGCATCGATGAGCTCGGCGCCGCGGCCGCGGATGCGGCGGATCATCTGCTCGACCGCAACGGCTGGCGCTACGGCATCACGCTCAACGCGCGCGCGATATTCGAAGTCGGTCGCGGCGATTTCGACGAAGCGCGCCGGCTGATGCAATGCGCGCGGCCGCTGCACGATCGCGATCAGCATGCCTTCGGCCAGGCCTATCAGGACGCGATCACCAGCATGGCGCTGACCTCGCAGGGCCGTGTCGACGACGCGGTGCGCGGTCTTGCGGCGGCGCTGCGGCGCACCGAGGAGCGCGCTTCCGGCATGGTCTCGGCGGGCGCGGTGGTCGCCGCTTACCTGGCCAGCGGCCTGTACGAGCAGGGCCATCTGGAAGACGCGACGCGCCTGGTCAACGAGTACGGCCAGCTGGTCGAGCAGCAGGCGATCGTCGACGCGGTGGCGACGATGACATTGACGCAAGCGCGCATCGCTCACCTGGCCGGGCGGCGCGGCGATGCCGAAGAAGGCATCGAGCGCGTGCTGTTCGTCGGCTACCGCCATTCGCTGCCGCGGCTGGTGGTGTATGCGCATGCCGAGCTGGCGCGGCAGGCGACGCTGGACGGCAATCTGGACCAGGCCGAGCGCTGGCTGCGCGAGTTGCCGGCCGAGTGCCGCGAGCAGCCGCGCGACGGCCTGCTGATGTTCCATGCCGGCGAAACCGAGGCCTGCACCATCGGCTATGCGCGCTGGCTGATCGCCGCCGGCCGCCATGCCGAGGCGCGGCTGCTGCTGGCCGGTGAGATACGCCGTGCGGCTACCGCGCGCCGCCGTCATCGCGAAATGAAACTGCAGTTGCTGATGGCGCTGGCCTGCCAGGCTGCCGGCAGGTCGAATCTCGCCGGGCGCACGCTGCTGGAGGCGCTGGAGATCGGCGCCGCGGGTGGATTCGTGCGCTCGTTTCTCGACGAGGGCGCGCCGGCGCTCGCGCTGATCAAGCAGTTGCACGCGCACCGCGCCGCCTTGCCCAAAGGGCTCAAGCCCGATGCGGTGTTGTGCCACGTCGGCCATCTGCTCGACGTCGCCGGAGGTGCCTCGGCCGGAGGCGTCGCCGCGGCGGTGGATGCCGCCGGGCTGATCGCCAGCCTGACCGAGCGCGAACGCCGGCTGATGCGCTTCGTCGCCGAAGGCCTGTCGAACAAGGATCTGGCCGATCGGCTGTCGGTGTCGACCAATACCGTCAAATGGCATCTGCGCAATATTTTCCAGAAGCTGCAGATCGCCAATCGCGTACAGGCGATCGCGCTGATGCGCAGCCAGGGCCTCTCCGACTAGCTTTCGTATCGATACCCGCTCCTTAGGGTGGGTTCACCCGCGTGTACCCACGCGAGCATGGCTGCACCCGCCGGACGAAGCGGGGCAACCATGCGGAGGAGACGGTGGGGAAACTCATCAATATCGACAACGGCGGCACGCTGACCGACATCTGCGTGACCGAGGGCGCGGCGGTGTGGCGTACCAAGACGCTGACCACACCTTTCGACTTGTCCAAGTGCTTCATCGACGGCCTGCTCAAGGTGTCGGTGCAGATCTACGGTGCGGAAGATCTGGTGTCGCTGTTGTCGACCACCGACCACCTGCGCTATTCGACGACCCAGGGCACCAATGCGCTGGTCGAGCGCAAGGGCCCGCGCCTGGGTCTGCTGCTGAGCGCGGCGGCGGACGTGCGCGCCTTGCAGCCGGATGCGCACGCAGCGCAGCTGTTCGCCGCTCTGGTCGGCGAGCGCGTCGGCCGCCTCGACACCAGCCTGGACGAAGAGCGGCTGGAGGCCGCCGCGGTGCGTGCGATCAACGCACTGACCTCGGCCGGCGCCAACCGTATCGTCGTCGCGCATTTCGGCGCAGACCGCGAGCGCAGCGAAAACCGGCTGAAAAACCTGCTGCTGCGCAAATTCCCGCAACACCTGCTCGGCGCGATTCCGATCCTGTATTCCAGCGAGCTGGTCGAGGACGCCGACGATGTACGGCGCAGCTGGAGCGCACTGTTCAACGCCTTTCTGCATCCGGCGATGGAGCGCTTTCTGTACAACGCCGAACACAAGCTGCGCAACAGCAAGGCACGCAATCCGCTGCTGATCTTCCGCAACGACGGCCACTCGGCGCGCGTCGCCAAGACGGTCGCGCTGAAGACCTACAGCTCGGGACCGCGCGGCGGCATGGAGGGCGCACGCGCCCTGGCCGGGCACTACGGCTTCCGGCATCTGCTGTCGATCGACATCGGCGGCACCACCACCGACATCGGCGAGGTCCGTGACGGTTGCGTGCGTGCGGATCGTCGCGGCCGTGTCGAGGGCGTCGAAGTGTCGTTTGCGCTGTGCGATGTGGTCAGCGTCGGTGTCGGCGGCAGCTCGATCATCAAGCCGGCCGGCGATCGCGGCCTGCGCGTCGGGCCGGAGAGCGTCGGCAGTGCACCCGGCCCGGCATGCTTCGCGCTCGGCGGCACCGATGCCACGATCACCGACGCTTTCCTGCTGAGCGGCCTGCTCGATCCGGCGTCGTTCTTCGGCGGTGAACTGAAGATCGACATCGAGCGCGCACGCCGCGCGATCGCCGAAAAAGTCTCGGCTCCCCTGGCCATCGGCGAGCCGCAGGCGATTGCCACGATGGAACAGGCCTGGGTCGACAAGGTCGCGACCGGCATTCGCGAGTTCACCCAACCGACGGCGGACACGACGCTGGCCGCGTTCGGCGGCGCCGGTCCGTTCGTGGTGTGCCGCATCGCCGAAGCGGCCGGCATATCGCGGGTGCTGATTCCCGGCCTCGCCGCGGTGTTTTCCGCCTACGGGCTGGGGTTTTCCGATATCGGGCACGACTACGAAACGCCGCTGGCGACGCGCGACCGGGCGGGCCTGGAGGCGGCAGTCGACGCGCTTGCGCGACGCGCCCGTCGCGGCCTGCAGGCGGAAGGCTTCGCGCTGGAGCAATGCCGGCTCGAATACCGGTGGCAGGTCAGCGGTGGCGGCCGCGACGAGCTGCTGCCTTTCGACGGCGAATTGCCGGTGGCGGGCGATGCCTGCCAGCTGTCGTTGATGCTGAGCGTGGTCAAGCCGATCGGCCATCCCGAACTGCGCGGGCGCTTCGGCTCTTCGCGCAGCGCCGCGGTTGCGGCGGGTACGCGCCGCGTGGTGATCGCGCAGCGTGCCGCCGATCTGCCGCTGTATCGAGTCCAGGATCAGGTCGCCGGCGCGTCGGCGGCGGGGCCGGCGGTGCTGGAAGAAGCCTTCTTCACCTGCCGGATCGATGCCGGCTGGCGTTTCGAGTTCAACGACGGCGGCGACATCCTGCTGAGCCGCGAATCGAGCAACGTATCCAATGCAAAGCCAGGGAGCCGCGCATGAAAGTGTTGATCACGGAGAATCTGAGGATCGACCTCGATCGCGAGCGCTGGGAATGTCGCGACTGCGGCGCCGATCTGATCTCGGCGCGCGACAACTACAAGCGCGGCCTGCTGGTCTACGACCGCGACCCGCGCGAGATCCACAAGCCGCTGCTCGATCCGGCGAAATACGCGATCACCTATGCGCCCGATCCGCAGTGGTGCCGCATTCTCGAGTACTACTGCCCGCACTGCGGCACGATGATCGAGACCGAATATCTGCCGCCGGGCCATCCGCCGGTGCGCGACATCGAGCTCGACATCGACGCGCTGAAATTGCAGTGGAAGGATCGCGAGGAAGTGCGCGAGCCGGTGATTCTCAGCGAGCCGCCGCGCGGCCACGCGCATGCGCATCATCATGCGCAGGCGCTGCCGGCCGCCGCAGGCAACAGCGGAGATCGCGCATGAGGCGCGTCTCGGTCGACATCGGCGGCACGTTCACCGACTGCTTCGTCGCCTGGGACGAGCGCTGCATCGAGTCCAAGGCGCTGACCACGCATCAGAACCTGGCGCTGGGCTTCAACGAGGCGCTGGGCAATGCCTGCAAGACGCTGCAGCTCAGCGAGCGCGAGCTGCTGTCGCAGGTGGATTCGGTGCGCTACGCGACCACGCTCGGCACCAATGCACTGATCGAGCGCAAGGGGCCGCGGCTCGGCCTGCTGACCACGGCCGGCTACAAGTCCTCGGTGCCGCTGTCGCGCGCCAAGGGCTACGGCGTCGGCCTGTCGCACCAGCAGCAGATGGACGTGCCGAACGCGCAGCGGCCCGATCCTATCGTGCCGATCCCGATGATCTTCGAGGTACGCGAGCGCATCGACTTTGCCGGCGACGTGGTCATGGAGCTGGACGAGGACGACCTACGCGACAAGATCCGCCAGCTGGTCGACAAGGGCGCGGAAGCGATCGTCGTCGTGCTCGCCAATTCGGTGGTCAACGCGGCACACGAACTGCGCGTGCGCGAAGTGTTTCTCGAAGAATATCCGGGGCACATGCTCGGTGCGATTCCGATGCTGCTGTCGCACCAGGTCGCCGGGCGCAAGGGCGAATACGTGCGCGCGATGTCGACGATCATGGACGGCTTCCTGCACCAGGCGATGTATCACGGCCTCGGCACGCTGGAGCTGAACCTGCGCAACGCCGGCTACGACAAGCCGATGCTGTGCAATCACAATTCCGGCGGCATGGCGCAGCTCAATTCGACCGACGCGCTGCAGACCGTGCATTCCGGCCCGGTGTCGGGCATCGCCGCCAGCGAGCATCTCGCGCTTCAGGCCGAGCTCGGCAACATCGTCGCCACCGACATGGGCGGCACCAGCTTCGACATCGGCATCGTCGTCGAAGGCGGCGTCAAGCATTACGACTTCAATCCGGTGATCGAGCGCTGGATGGTCAGCGTGCCGATGGTGCACCTGGTCACGCTCGGTGCCGGCGGCGGCTCGATCTGCCGCTACGACCGCATGTTCCAGACCGTGCAGGTCGGCCCCGAATCGGCCGGCTCCGATCCGGGCCCGGCCTGCTACGACCGCGGCGGCATGCGGCCGACCGTGACCGACGCCGATCTGCTGCTCGGCTATCTGGATCCGGCGAACTACGCCGGTGGCCACATCAAGCTCAATCCACGGCGCTCCCGGCAGGCGGTCGAGGAACATCTGGCCGATGAACTCGATCTGGACGTGATCGCCTGCGCCAAGCTGATCCGCGCCACCGTCGATGCCAACATGGCCAACGGTATCGCACGCGAGCTGCGCACACGCGGCTACGAGCCGGAGAATTTCACCACGCTGGCCTACGGCGGCAACGGCCCGCTGCATGCCTGCGGTATCGCGCGTGCACTGGGCGTCAGGCGCATCCTGGCGCCGCCGTTCGCATCGGTGTTCTCGGCAGTCGGCGCCGGCAACATGAGCCAGCTGCACATCCACGAAATGAGCGCTTGGACACCGCTGTTCGACGCCAACCAGCGCCGCTTCTTTTCCGACTATGCGCGCTTCAACGGCATCGTCGAGGAGCTGGAGCGGCGCGGCCGCGAGGATCTGGTACGGCAGGGCTTCGAGCCGGCGCAGATCCGCTATCAGCTCGAACTCGACATGCGCTACGGCAACCAGCGCGTCGAGACGGCGGTGGTCACCGAACTCAATCGCATCAGCCAGCCGCGCGACGTGCTGATGCTGATCGAGCAGTTCCACCTGCGCTACGGCGAGCGCTTCGGCAAGGGCAGCCAGACGCCGGAGGCCGGCGTGCGCATCAACACCATCCGGGTGCGCGCCTACGTCGAGAATCCGGGTATTTCGTTCAAGGGCATCAAGCCGTCGGCGACACGCCTCGCGCCCCCCGCCGCCGTGGGCGAGCGGAAGTGCCACTTCGTCGGCCATGACGGCGCGCAGACGACCGCGATCTACGACGACACCGCGCTGCGGCCCGGCACCGCGATCGACGGTCCGGCGATCGTCGTCACCCGCGCGACCACTTACCTGGTCGAGCCGGGCTGGCGCTTTCAGGCGGCAGGACAGAACGCGGTGTGGTTCACGATGATCGAATCAGGAGACACGGTATGAACGACCTTGGCGCCGACGCCGGGCAGCAGGCGCTGCTCGACCAGTTTCTGGTGCAGAACAAGCTGTTTTTCGCTCCCGATCCCGCGATCATGGAAAACCACCGCATCGAGCCGCGCAGCGCCGTCGAGGAGCGGCTGCTGAGCGCTCCGGTCGATCCGCACAAGGTCAACGAAGTGCGCGGCCTGATCGTTGCCGCGCTCGACGAAAGCAATACGATGATCGAGCAGATGGGTGCGGCGCCGGGCGCGAAGTGGGGCGACATGACCACCGCGATCTTCACCGCCGCCGGCGACCAGTCGATGATCGCGCCGCATGGTGTCGGCGGCTTCGCCGCCGCGGTGTTCTACCCGATCAAGTTCATCAACAAGTACTGGGTCGGCGAGCCTACCGTCGGCGTGCGCGAAGGCGACGGCTTCATCCACAACGACGCGCGCTACGGCGGTATCCACAACACCGACCAGTCGATGATGATGCCGGTGTTCTGGAACGGCCACATCGTCTGCTGGCTGTCGGCGACGATCCACGAAGGCGAGAACGGCAGCTGCGAGCCCGGTGGCATGCCGGCCGCGGCCGAAAGCAAGTTCGACGAAGGCCTGAAGATGCCGCCGTTCAAGATCGTGGAGAACTTCGAGCTGAAGCGCGACCTGGTGACCTTCCTGCAGAACTCGGTACGCGATCCCAAGCTGCAGCTCGAGGACATGAAGGTGCGCCTGCATTCGGTGCTGCGGCTGCGGCAGCGCGTGCTCAAGGTGCTGGAGGAGCACGGCGAGGAAGCGCTGATCGTGACGCTGCGCAAGCACATCGAGGACGTCGTCGTCGAAGTCAGGCGGCGCATCCGCGAGCTGCCCGACGGCACCATGCGCTCGATCTCGTTTGCCGACTCGACCTTGCGCGAAAACGTGCTGCTGAAGCTCAACATGGCGATCACCGTGCAGGGCGAGCGCATGATCGTCGACATGCGCGGCAGTTCGCCGGAGCTGCTGAACCGCTCGATCAACGCGGCGCAGGCCTCGTTCAAGACCATGCTGTTCACCGGCTTCATGCAGAACATCTGGCCGGATCTTCCGTTCACGATGGCCGTGTTCACGCCGTTCGACTTCATCTTCGACAGCAACTCGCTGATCAACGGCTCGTTCGACACGCCGCAGGCGATGAGCCTGATTCCGCTGTTCAAGACCATGACCATCGCCTGCATCCCGATGGCCAAGTTCAACTACAGCCTGCCGCAGCGCTACACCGCGATCGTCGCGCCGCAGTACGATCAGCCGGCGACGCTGATCTACGGCGGCCTGACCCAGCACGGCGAATACGTCGGCAATTTCTGCGCGGACATCAACGGCATGGGGCAGGGCGGCCGCGGCCATCGCGATGGCGAGCATTCGGTGTCGCCGCCTTTCGCCGCGCATTGCGACCTCGGCGAGATCGAGCTGATGGAAGAGGACCTGCCGATGGTGCGGCTCGGCGCGTTCACGCTGGCGCGCGACCGTGTCGGTTTCGGCAAGATGCGCAGCGGCCTGGGTTACGAGCAGATCCATACCTTCCGCCGCTCGGGCCTGTGGGGCTTCATGACCGGCTGCTCGGGCTCGCTGTTCTCGTCGGCGATGCCGCTCTTCGGCGGTTACGCTTCGCCGACTTATCCGCTGTGCAAGATCAAGGGCATCAACATCTTCGACGAGCTGAAGAAGAATCCGGAGAAATTCAGCTTCGATCTGATCGAGCTGATGAACACGCAGCCGTTCGAGAACGCGAGTTACTCGACGCACAACATGGGCATGACCTTCGAGCTGGCGCAGCCCGGCGAGCTGTACATGATGTGCCAGGGCGCCGGCGGCGGTTACGGCGACGTGCTGCAGCGTGATCCGGCGCAGGTGATGCAGGACATCGAGGAAGACCTGATCTCGGCCGGTACCGCGCGCGACATCTACAAGGTCGCGTTCGATCCGGCGAGCCGCATCGTCGATGCCGACGCCACCAGGACAATGCGCGCCGACGAGAGGCGCGCGCGCATCGCCCGCGGCAAGCCCTACGACGACTTCGTCAAGACCTGGGTCACGCCCGAGCCGCCGTCGAACCTGCCGTACATGGGTGCCTGGGACGACCCCGGCGTGGTCTACGGCATCCAGGCCGGGCAACGCGTGACGATGCCGGGCGCGGCCCTGCAGAGCCAGTTCATGCTCAACCCCAAGGACGTGCTGATCGCGTCGCTGCAGGCGGAAAACCAGGCACTGAAGCGGCGCGTCGCCGCGGCGCTCTGAGCGATGAGCGTCGTCGAAGGCGAACTGCTGTGGACGCCGCGCGCGGAGTTCGCGGCGTGCTCGAACATGGCCGCTTACATGCGATGGCTGCAGCGTGAGCGCGGCCTGCATTTCGCCGACTACGACGCGCTGTGGCAATGGTCGGTCAGCGACATCGAGGCGTTCTGGTCGTCGTTGTGGACCTACTTCGACATCGCCGCCGACGGCGAGATCACGCGCGTGCTCGATCAGCCGTCGATGGAAAAGGCGCGCTGGTTCGCCGGCGTGCGCGTCAACTACGCCGAGCACCTGCTGCGCTACGAAGCGCGCGCGCGGCCGGACGAGATCGCGGTCCACCATCAGACGGAGAATCGCGCGCTGTCGCGCATCAGCTGGCAGCAGCTCGGCGCGCAGGTGCGCGTGCTGGCGACGCGGCTGCGCGCGACCGGCCTGCAGCCGGGCGACCGCGTGGTGTCGTACATGCCCAACGTGCCGGAGACCACGGTGGCGATGCTGGCGACGCTGGCGATCGGCGCGGTGTGGTCGTCGGCGGCGCCGGAGTTCGGCACGCGCACCGTGATCGAGCGTTTTGCGCAGATCGAGCCGAAGCTGATCTTCGTCTGCGACGGCTATCGCTTCGCCGGCAAGGACTACGATCGCCGCGCGGAAGTGGCGCAGATCGTCGCCGGCCTGCCGAGCCTGGGCCATGTGGTGTGGCTGCCGTATCTGCGCCCCGACGACGCCACGCCGCCGGTGCCCGGCGCGCTGGCCTGGAGCGAGATGCTGTCGGGCCCGCCGGTGGCGCGCGCCGCGTTCCGTTACGAGCGCGTCGACAACACGCACCCGCTATGGGTGATGTTTTCGTCGGGCACCACTGGCCTGCCGAAAGCCATCGTGCATAGCCACGGCGGCCAGCTGATCGAGCATCTGAAGCTGATGACGTTTCACTTCAATCTCGGCCCCGGCGGCGTGATGTTTTTCTACAGCACCACCGGCTGGACGATGTACAACCTGCTGGTCGCGGCGCTTTTGACCGGCGCCGCGATCGTGCAGTACGACGGCAGCCCGATGCATCCGGCGCCGGATTTCCTGTGGTCGCTGGCGGCGGCAACGCGCACCACCAACTTCGGCGCCAGCCCGACGTTCGTGCAGATCATGGAGAAGGCCGGCCTGCGGCCCTGCGATGGTTTCGACCTGTCGGCGCTGGAGTCGGTGCTGGTCGCCGGCGCGCCCTGCACGCCGGAAACCTTCAAGTGGTTCTACGACCACGTGCGCGCCGATCTCTGGGTCACGTCGCAGTCCGGCGGCACCGAAGTCGGCAGCGCCTTCGTCGGCGCCAGCCCGACCCTGCCGGTGCATGCGGGCGAAATCCAGGCGCGCTGCCTGGGCATGGCGATCGAGGCCTGGAGCGACGACGGTGTGGCGCTGGTCGACCAGGTCGGCGAGCTGGTCTGCACGAAGCCGTTTCCGTCGATGCCGCTGTACTTCTTCAACGATGCCGACGGCGCGCGCTATCACGAGGCGTATTTCGCGGTATTCGCCGATGTCTGGCGTCACGGTGATTTCATCAAGATCAACCGGCGCGGCGGCTGCTACATCTATGGCCGCAGCGATTCGACCTTGAACCGCTTCGGCGTGCGCATCGGCACCGCGGAGATCTATCGCGCGGTCGAGCAGGTCGACGCGGTGGCGGACAGCCTGGTGGTCTGCTGCGAGCTGGAAGGCGGCAGATTCTTCATGCCGCTGTTCGTCAGGCTCAAGGCCGGATACGAGCTGGAGGCGGCGACCGCAGCGATCAACGAGCGGCTGAGACTCGATTGCAGCCCGCGCCATGTGCCCGACCGGATCTATGCCGTCGACGAGATTCCCTACACCCTCACCGGCAAGAAAATGGAAGTGCCGGTGCGCAAGATCCTGATGGGCTGGCCTCCGGCGCAGGCCGCGAGCCGTGACGCCATGCTGAATCCGCAGGCCATCGACTTCTTCGTCGAGTTCGCCGAGGCGCAGCAACATTACAGCCGGCCGCGCCGCGCTTGAGCGCGACGCCGCCGGCTGGGAAAATCAGCGCGACCTGGGCGTGACCATGCGCGCGACGCCGCGCTCGCACGGCGGCGCGCGCGGCCATGGCACCGAACTTGCGGTTCTGGCGGCATGCGTTGCCCCGTTGCGCCGAGGTCACGCCACGTCCCTGCCGAGCCGATCGAGAGAGCCCGAATGCCGCCCAGCCTGTCCAAATCGCCCGCCAAGCCCGGCATGAACGGCCTGGTGCTGACTGCGGGCGGCGCGCGCGGCGCCTACCAGGCCGGTGTGCTCAAGCGCATCGGCGAGGTGCGCGGCCTGCGCGACAAGCCCTCGCCGTTTCCTATCGTCACCGGCGCTTCGGCCGGCGCGATCAATGGCGCGTGCATGGCGGCCTATTCCGCGAATTTCGGCGAGGCCACGTCGCAGCTGGCGAAGCTGTGGTCGCAGCTGAAGATGACCGACGTGGTGCGCACCGACACCCGCTCGCTGGCGCGCAACGTCGCCAAGATTGCCGCGGACTTCACCATCGGCGCGGTCATCGGCGCCGGGCGCACCGCGTCGCTGCTGGACGCGGCGCCGCTACTCAAGTTCCTGACCCGCTCGCTGCCGGTCAACGGTATTCGCGACGCGATCACCAACGGCCATCTGTACGCGCTGGCGATCACCGCGACCGGCTATCACTCCGGCCGTGCGTTTACCTTCATCGAAGGCCGCGAAGGCCATCCGACCTGGCAGAAAAGCCGCCGCGTCGCGCTGCAGGCGACGATTACGCCGCAGCATGTCTGCGCCTCGGCCGCGATTCCGCTGGTGTTTCAGCCGGTGCCGCTGGTGGCCGCTGGCGTCACCGCTTATTTCGGCGACGGCGCGATGCGCCTGACCACGCCGCTGAGCCCGGCGATCCGCCTCGGCGCCGCCAAGCTGTTCGCGATCGGCATCCGCTCGCAGGCCGCGGCCGGTGACCTGCTGCGCGCGGAGATGGCGCCGGCGGCAGCGGGCGAGACCTTGCGTCGTCCGCCGCTGTCGCAGATCTGCGGTGTCTTCCTGAACGCGATTTTTCTCGATCACCTCGACGCCGACCTCGAACATCTGAAGCGCATGAACGAGCTGATCGGCGCCTACCAGGCGGTGTCTCACCGTGCAGCGGCGGTCGAGGTCAGCGAGCCGATGCGCATCGTCCATCCGCTGAGCATCGCGCCCTCGGAAGATCTGGCGGTCGTCGCCAAGACGCTGGCGCATCGCATGCCGCGCACGATCCGTTTCGCGATGGAAGGCCTCGGCACGCCGGACGCGCAGAGCGCGGATCTGCTGAGCTATCTGCTGTTCGATTCCGCCTTCACGCGCGAGCTGATTTCGATCGGCTATCGCGACGCGAGTGCGCGCATCGATGAGATCGAGGCGTTTTTGCGCGCTTGACGGTGCCGGTGCGCCGGCCTTTGTAGGAGCGGACCCTGTCCGCGACCGAGGCTTCCAGGGCACAGTCGCGGACAGGGTCCGCTCCTACAGCTTGTCTTACTCCCGCATCAACCACAGCGTCGACAACGGCGGCAGATCCAGAATCAGCGACTGCCCATGCCCGTGGGCCCAGCCGGCGTCGGTAAACACGCCGCCGTTGTTGCCCTGGTTCGATCCGCCGTACATCGCCGCGTCGGTGTTCAACAACTCGCGCCAGTAACCGGCCTGCGGCACGCCGACACGATAGGCGCGGCGAAACACCGGCGTCATGTTGCTGATCGCCAGCACCGGCGCGGCGTCGCGCTCATTCCAACGCAGGAACGCCAGCACGCCGCTTTCGCTGTCGTTGACGACCACCCAGTCGAAGCCCGCCGGCTCGCTGTCCTTCGCATGCAGCGCGCCCTGCGCCGCGTAAAGTGTGTTGATGTCGCGCACCAGGCGCTGCATGCCGCGGTGCATCGGATGATCCAGCAGATCCCATTCGATCGAGCCGTCGTGGTTCCACTCCTTCCACTGCGCGATCTCGCCACCCATGAACATCAGCTTCTTGCCGGGATGCGCCCACATGAAGCCGTAATAGGCGCGCAGGTTGGCGAACTTCTGCCAGGCGTCGCCGGGCATCTTGTTGATCATCGAGCCCTTGCCGTAGACCACTTCGTCGTGGCTCAGCGGCAGCATGAATTTCTCGGAGAACGCGTACACCAGGCCGAACGTCATCGAGTCGTAGTGCCAGCGCCGGTAGATCGTGTCGGACTCCATGAAATGCAGCGTGTCGTGCATCCAGCCCATGTTCCACTTGTAGTCGAAACCCAGGCCGCCCTGTGCGACCGGGCCGCTGACCTGCGGGAACGCGGTGGACTCCTCGGCGATCACGCAAGCGCCCGGGCAACGCTCGGCGACCAGCGTGTTCAGATCGCGCAGGAACGCGATCGCTTCCAGGTTTTCGCGGCCGCCGTGAATGTTCGGTATCCATTCGCCCTGCTGGCGCGAGTAGTCGCGATACAGCATCGACGCCACCGCATCCACGCGCAGGCCGTCGACGTGATAGCGCTCCAGCCATTCCAGCGCGCTGCCGAACAGGAAGTTGCGCACCTCAACGCGGCCGAGGTTGTAGATCAGCGTGTTCCAGTCCTTGTGAAAGCCCTCGAACGGATTGCCGTGCTCGTAGCAGGCGGTGCCGTCGAAGTTCGCCAGGCCGTGGCGGTCGGTCGGGAAATGCGCTGGCACCCAGTCGAGAATCACGCCGATGCCGGCCGCATGACAGCGATCGACGAAGCGGCCGAAATCTTCCGGCCGGCCGTGTCGCGCGGTCGGCGAGAACAGGCCCAGCGGCTGGTAACCCCAGGAGCCGTAGAACGGGTGCTCCATGATCGGCATCAGCTCGATATGCGTGAAACCCATATCGGCGACGTAGGGCACCAGGCGATCCGCCAGCTCGTTCCAGTCCAGTGAGCGGCCGCCGTCTTCGGCAACACGCAGCCAGGAGCCGGTGTGCATTTCGTAAACCGACATCGGCGCGTCGGCGGCCTGCTTTTTCTGGCGCTGCGCCATCCACTCTGCATCGCTCCAGCGCAGCGGACGCGGATCACCGACGACGCTCGCGGTCGACGGTGGCAGCTCGGTCGCGCGCGCCACCGGGTCAGCCTTCTCGATGCGCTCGCCGCTGCGTGCCAGCACTTCATACTTGTACACCGTGCCGGCGACGATGCCCGGAATAAACAGCTCCCAGACGCCGGCGCGGTGGCGCCGGCGCATCGGATTACGGCGGCCGTCCCAGCTGTTGAAGTCGCCGATCACCGAGACGCGCCGCGCATTCGGTGCCCACACCGCGAAGCGCGTGCCGACGATGTTGTCTATCGTCGTCACGTGCGCGCCGAGCGTATCCGCGTAGTGCGGATGGCGGCCGTCGGCGAGCAGTTCCAGATCCTGCTCGGACAGCAGCGCGCCGAAAGCGTAGGCATCGTCGGCGATCTGCATCGCGCCGCCTTGCCATTCGATGCGCAATCGATAAGCCTCGTCGCGCGACAGCGGTCCGATGAAGAAACCGTTGTGATGGCGCTGCTTCAGCTCGCCGAGTATCGAGCCATCGCGCCGCGCGATCGCGGTCACCGCCAGCGCGCCGGGCATCAGCACGCTGACCAGCACGCGTCCATGTTCCTCGCGATGCGGGCCGAGCAGCGCGAACGGATCGTCGTGCCAACCCTGCACCAGCGATTCCAGCGCGCCGATCTCGGGCAGCGGCACCGGCAGACTCAGCATCTGGTCGGTCAGCATCGGCGCCCCGGCAGCCTGCTTGCGGTCGAAAGTGCGGACGGAAGAAGAACGGGCCATGTCGGGCACTCCATCAGGTGCCGCCGGTCGCGCCGGCGGTGAGTCGGTCGGCGAGCCGCGCCAGGCCGCGCACCGGCAGGCCGAGCCAGCCCGGACGGTTCGCCGCTTCGTAGCCGACCTCGTAAGCCGCCTTGTGCAGCAGGAACAGGTCGAGCAGCGCGGTTTCGGTTTCGACCGAACTCCAGGGATGCTCGGACTGCGCGGCGACTTCGCGATAGCGATTCAGGAACGCGCTCTCGCCGACCGCGGCGAAACGCGCCAGCAGCGCCTGCGCACGATCGCGCGAAGCATCGACCGGGCGATTCGGATCGCCGCGCGTGTCCAGGCCTGCGACCGAGGCGGCCGCGTAATCCAGCGAACGCAGCAGGCCGGCGACATCGCGCAACGGCGTGGTCTTGCGACGACGCTCTTCCAGCGGCCGCTTCGGCTCGCCTTCGAAGTCGATGATGTAGCTGTCGCCCTTGCTCACCAGCACCTGGCCCAGATGGAAGTCGCCGTGGATGCGCGTGCATAGCGCATGGCCCTTGAGCTTGGCCATGCCACGCACCGATTTCAGCAGCGCATCGCGGCGCGATACCAGGCCGCTGGCGAGATCGCGCGTGGTGTCGTCCGGCCATTCCTTGCGCGATGCCAGCAGATCCAGCGCGGTGCTCAGCTGTTCGACGGTGTCGTCGGACCAGTGCTTGAAGTCGGCGGCCTTGGCCGCGACCGGCGCGAAGGCGGCGTTGTCGGTGGGCTGCGCCAGTGCCGCGTGCAGCTCGGCCAGGCGCTGGCCGAGATTCGCGGCATAGGCCGCGTAGCCTTCGACCGCGAGTTCGACTTTCGCGGTGTGGTCTTCGCTGCTGCTGACCGAGAACTCGTTGATGTTGCGATGCAGGTAGTCGGTGACCCAGCGCCAGGCATCGCCCTCGTTGTACAGATAGCCCTGCACGATCACCAGCGTGTTCTCGACGCCGTCTTCGTCGATGCGCACCACGTCGCCGAGCAGCGGCGCGGTGTTGGCGTAGCCGACTTCGGTCAGATAGCGCGTCATCTCGGTTTCGGGATGAATTCCGGGTTCGACGCGGCGCACCAGCTTCATCACCGCGGTGTCGTTGACGGTCAGCGAGCTGTTGGATTGTTCGGCCGACAGCCACTGGATGGTGGCGTCGTCGGCGATCTGCAAGGTCTTCATCTTGGACGACGGACGGAACACCAGCGTGCCGCGCGACACGTCGGCATTGGTGTCGAGGCTGGCCGATTCACGCAGTCCGGCGAGCACGCCGCGAGCGAACGGCTCCAGCGAAAACGCGTCGGTCAGGAAACCGACCTTGCGTCCGCGGCGCACGCGCGCCAGCGCCAGCTGCTGCGGCAAGGCGGGCAAGGTCGCGCTTTCCCAGGCGATGCCGACCGGCAGCGCATAGCGCGCGGTCTCGCCGTCCGACAGCGTCACTTCGACGGTCGAGAACGCCACGTCGGTGCCCGGAATCGGCGCGACGTAGAACACGCTGGCGCTCTTGATCTTGCGATCCTTGCCCGGGAACCAGCGCCGCATCGGCAGGTACGCCGGCAGCACCTCGCCTTCCAGCGTGCCGCGCATCGGCTGGTTCAGGATTTCTTCCGGGCCGTTGCGCAGCACGAAGGTCACCAGCTCGGGTAGCGCTTCCGGTGGCCGCTGACCGGTCAGCTGCAGTCGCTCGGCCGAGGAAATCGAGAACCAGTAGAAGCCATACGGCGGCAAGGTCAGCAGATAGCTGAGCTGGCCTATCGGCGGGAATGCGGTGCCGCCCAGCAGCTCCACCGGCGTGTGACCGGCGAAGCTCGACAGGTCGAGCTCCACCGCCTGTGCCGCGCGCGACAGGTTGGAAACGCACAGCAGGGTCTCGCCCTCGTAGCAGCGGATGTACGCCAGGATCTTGCGATTGGCCGGCCGCAGAAAACGGATCGCGCCACGGCCGAACGCCTGGTAGCGGCGCCGCACCGCGAGCATGCGCCGCGTCCAGTTCAGCAGGCTGTGCGGATCGCGCGACTGCGATTCCACGTTGACCACCTCGAAGCCGTACAGCGAGCCCTGCAGCGCCGGCAACACCATGCGCTCCGGATCGGCCTTGCTGAAACCACCGTTGCGATCCGGCGTCCATTGCATCGGCGTGCGCACGCCGTCGCGATCACCGAGATGGATGTTGTCGCCCATGCCGATTTCGTCGCCGTAATACATCACCGGTGTGCCCGGCATCGAGAACAGCAGCGAGTTCATCAGCTCGATGCGGCGGCGATCACGCTCCAGCAGCGGCGCCAGGCGACGACGGATACCGAGATTCAAACGCGCGCGCTTTTCGGTGGCGTAGGTGGTCCACAGATAGTCGCGCTCCTTGTCGGTGACCATTTCCAGCGTCAGCTCGTCGTGGTTGCGCAGGAAGATCGCCCACTGGCAACCCTCGGGGATGTCCGGCGTCTGCCGCATGATGTCGATGATCGGGAAGCGGTCTTCCTGCGCGATCGCCATGTACATGCGCGGCATCAGCGGAAAGTGGAACGCCATGTGGCATTCGTCGCCCTTGCCCATCGCGGTGCCGGAATCGGCCTTGCCGCGCGCGGCTTCGGTGACGCCAGCTTCTGGCATCACCGGATTCGCGGCGCCGCCACGAGGCTGGCCTTGGCCAGCCGCCCCACCAAAGTATTCCTGCACGTCTTCCGGCCACATGTTGGCTTCGGCCAGCAGCATGCGGTTCGGATACTCGTCGTCGATGACCTTGCGTATCGTCTTCAGGATCTTGTGCGTTTCCGGCAGGTTCTCGTTGCTGGTGCCTTCGCGCTCGATCAGGTAGGGCACCGCGTCCAAGCGCAGGCCGTCGACGCCGATGTCCAGCCAGTGGCGCATCACGCTGAGTACGGCCTTCAGCACCGCCGGATTGTCGAAGTTCAGATCGGGTTGGTGCGAATAGAAGCGATGCCAGAAGTAGGCGTTCGCGACCGGGTCCCAGGTCCAGTTGGATTTTTCGGTGTCGCAGAAAATGATGCGGGTTTCGTTGTATTTCTGGTCGTTGTCGGACCAGACGTAGAAATCGCGCGCGGCCGAACCGGGTTTGGAGGCGCGCGCTTTCTGGAACCAGGGATGCTGATCCGAGGTGTGGTTGATGACCAGCTCGGTGATCACGCGCAAGCCGCGCTTGTGCGCCTCGGCGATGAAGTCCTTGGCGTCGGACATCGTGCCGTAGTCCGGATGCACGCCGCGATACTCGGCGATGTCGTAACCGTCGTCGCGCCTCGGGCTGGGATAGAACGGCAGGATCCACACCGTGTCGACGCCGAGATCGGCGATGTAGTCGAGCTTGCCGATCAGGCCCTGGAAGTCGCCGATGCCGTCGTCGTTGGCGTCGAAGAACGACTTCACGTGTACCTGGTAGATCACCGCATCGCGATACCAACTCGGATCGTCGCTCAGCGTCGAGGGCTTGCGGCGATGCGTGGCCGGCTTCTTTTTCGTGTCGGTGCTTTTCAATGCCGACTTTGCCGGGCGAGAGTCATCTGCCATGGCGGTCTCCTGTTGTTGCTTGGATCGAAGGGGAGCTTCTGTCCCCTCTCCCCTTGTGGGAGAGGGCTAGGGAGAGGGGTTGCGAGGTCGGTCTTCCAACCCCTCTCCCGTCGCTGCGCGACACCCTCTCCCACAAGGGGAGAGGGGAATAAGCGGGTGAGGTTCTCACGTCGCCGCCACGCGCCAGATTGCGAACGGCGCGTCCGGCGTCAGCCGCAGGTGCTGGATCTTTCCGTGCCATTGGAACTTGTGGCCGTGCACCAGATCCTCGACTGCCAGCGCGCCGTGATCCGGCAGACCGAAATCCCACAGCGGAATTTCGAAGTCGGCCTCCTGCGCGTTGTGCGGGTCCAGGCTGACCGCGATCAGCAGCACGTCGCGGCGGTCCGGTGTCGCCTTGCAGTAGTAGAGGACTTGATCGTTCCAGCACGGCAGGAACTTCAGCCCCAGATGCGTCTGCAGGGCCGGGTGCATCTTGCGGATGCGATTCAGCAGCGTGATTTCGCCGCTGATGTTGCCGGGCTTGTTCCAGTCCCAGACGCGGATCTGATACTTCTCCGAATCGAGATATTCTTCCTTGCCCGGCAGCGCTGCGGCTTCGCACAGTTCGAAGCCGCTGTACACGCCCCACAGGCCGGACAGCGTTGCCGCCAGCGCCGCGCGGATCACGAAGCCCGGTCGTCCCGAGCCTTGCAGGAACACCGGATTGATGTCCGGCGTGTTGACGAAGAAATGCGGGCGGAAGTACTCGCGCATTTCGGTTTCGTTCAATTCGGTCAGATACTCGGTGAGTTCGGCCTTGCCGTTGCGCCAGGTGAAGTAGGTGTAGCTCTGCGAATAGCCGATCTTGGCGAGACGGCGCATCAGCTTGGGCCGCGTGAACGCCTCGGCGAGAAACAGCGCGTCCGGATAGCGGCCACGCACGTCGGCGATCATCCATTTCCAGAACGGCAGCGGCTTGGTGTGCGGGTTGTCGACGCGGAACAGGCGCACGCCCTCGTTGCACCAGAACAGCACCGCGTCGCGCAGCGCTACCCACAGCGACGGCATGCTGCCTTCGCTGTAGAAATCGACGTTGACGATGTCCTCGTATTTTTTCGGCGGATTCTCGGCGTACTTGATGGTGCCGTCCGGCCGCCACGCGAACCATTCCGGATGATCCTTGAGCCAGGGATGATCCGGCGAACACTGGATCGCGAAGTCCAGCGCCAGCTGCAGGCCGTGTTCGAGCGCGGCATCGCGCAGCGCACGAAAATCGTCGAGCGTGCCGAGACGCGGATCGACCGCGTCATAGCCGCCGTGCCGGCTGCCGATCGCATAAGGGCTGCCCGGATCGTCCGGCCCGGCGGTCAGCGAATTGTTGCGGCCCTTGCGGTGCTTCTCGCCGATCGGATGAATCGGCGGGAAATACAGCACGTCGAAGCCCATGTCGCGCACGCGGGGCAATTGAGCGATCACATCGCGAAACGTGCCGTGACGGTTTTCGTCGAAGCTCATCGAGCGCGGGAACAGCTCGTACCAGCTGGCATAGCGCGCGCCGGGCGGCTCGGCGTCGACGCACAGCGCCGGCTCGTGGCGTGCCGAAAACGCGCGCGTGTCGGCGGCGCGCATCAAGGCCGCGGTCTCGTCCGACGCAAGTGCTTCGAAGCGCGCTTCGTCGTCGGCCTTGGCCAGTTGTTTCAGCAGCGCCGCGAGTTGTGTCGCGTCATCGCCGCCGAGCCGCGCCGCGGCCTCCTGCAGCATGTTGAGGCCTTCCTGCAACTCGACGGCGATCTGCAGCTTCGCCGCATGCTTCTTCTCGATTTCGTGGCGATAGCTGGCCCAGGCGTCGCGCCAGGCCTCGACCGTGTACAGGTGGCGGCCGAGCCGTTCCAGCGGAAACTCGCCGACCCAGCGGTCGTTGCCGAGGGGGCGCATGCGCAACTCGCGCCAGTCGCTTTCGTCGGCCGGCCGCCACAGCAGCGCGACGGCGACGCTGTCGTGGCCGTCCATGAACGCATCGGCCTCGACGATGACGACGTCGCCGACGATGCGCTTCACATGAAAGTCGCCGCCATCCACCGCCGGCGCGATCGCCTCGATCGCGACGCGCGGTACTTTCAGTGCCGCCTCGATCGTGCGCTTGCTGCGCGCGCTCGCCGGCGTCAGCACCGGCTTGGGCCGCAGCAGGCGATAGAACTGCAGGTCGCCCCCGGCCAGCGTGATCGGCTGATCGAGCGCCAGCGCGCCGTCTTCGGTGCTCAGGCTGCTCAAGCCGCCGGCATTGGCGCCGAGCAGCTGCGCCGGCAGCAGCTCGATGTCCCGGGCCAGATCGGCGTTGGCGACCAGCAGCAGCGCGTCGCTGGCCTGGCGCGGATCGGCGTCGCTGCGCAGCAGTGCGCTGACGCTGCCGCCTGCACCGCTGAGCGGCACCAGTTTCGCCGGCTGTCGCAGCCGTGCTTCGCTGGCGACCCATTGATTGAGCTGCGTGATTTCCGGCGACAGGTCGAACAGCGCGTCGTGCTGCCAGCCGCGAAAGTCCTCGGGCGAACCGGAAGTCGGCGACAGCGCATCGATCGCGCCGTATTCGAAGCCCATCGGCATCAGCCAGCCGCAGCCGCTGCCGATGGCAAGGCGCAACGCACGCTTCGCCGCCCGCGGCGCCAGGTCGGCGCGCGCCGCGCGCCGCGTCGTACGCGGCTCGAACGGCGCTTCGCAGGACGCGATCACCGGCGCGATGCGTGACAGCTTTTCGTGCTCCTGCAGCAGCCAGTCGCTCTTGAAATCCCACCACGCGGTCGAGCCGAACACCGCGTCGTAATCCTGGCCGACGAGGCTGTCGATATCGTTCCATTGCAGGCCGGTGGTCGCCGCCACAAAGCGGCAGGGCGCATGCTCGCGCGCCGCCAGCATCAGCGGCTCGATCAGGCTGCGCGGCACGCGCTGCGGCGTCTGCACGCAAACGCCGGCAATGCCCGCGTCCAGCCATGAGCGGATGCGTGCGCTCCAGTCGCGCAGCACTTCGCCTGCAACCCAGGGATCGTCGAGCCGCATCGCGCTGGCGCCCTGCCACGGCATCGGCCGGCGCGGATCGGGCGGATCGCCGGCGATGTCCTGCGTTAGCCAGTTGGCATGTTCGCTGGCATGGCGGCCGCCGGTCGCGCTGCGGTCGAGCATGGCGTCGAGCACGATGCCGAGACCGGCGTTGCGCGCGGCGTCGGCGATCTGCTTCAGGCCCTGTTGCACAGTGCCCTTGAATTCCAGCGCCGGATGCAGACGCTCGTAGTCGTCGGTCAGCCAGATCGTGCGGCCCGGCGCGAACACCGAAGGCAGCAGAACGTGATCGAAACCGAGCCTGGAGATGCGCTGGAACTGCCGCGGCCACTCGCTCAAGGGGCCCGCGAGCAGCGGATGCAGGTAGTAAAAGCGGGGACAAAAACTCATCTGCAGCTGGCTGCCGTCCGACATCGCTGACCTCTCCTTGGTCATGCGCAGGTACGGCGGGCACCCGCGCGGAATCGACGGGCGCAAAACATCGGTGAGCTCTTACCGCCTCACCGGTCCGCATCCGTGAGGCTTCAACTTACGCGGCGGATGCTGAACCTGCGGCGTATTGCGGCAGGGCCCCGGGTTTCACCTTGGCAACATTCGATGCGTAGCCCGGGTGAAACCCGGGATTTCGCGCATCATCATTCGATCTGGAAATACTCCGGCCGGCCCGCCGTCCACAGCTCGCCCCAGAGCTTGCCGCCGCCGTCGACGGTCAGCACTTCGCCGGTGATGAAGCTGCCGCTGGAGGCGCTCAGATAGACGCAGGCTTCGGCGATTTCCATTGCGGTGCCGGGACGCTTCATCGGATTCGCACGCGGGAATTCCTTGCGTGCTTCCGGCGGATAGACCTCGAGCCCTTCGGTTGCGGTCAGCCCGGGCGCGACGCAGTTGACGCGGATGTTCAGCGGCGCCCATTCCACTGCCACGGTACGCGAAGCGCCGATGATGCCGGCCCGCGCGGCGACGGTATGCGCGACACCCGGCATGCCGCGCTCGATCACCACGGCGATGTTGCAGATCGAGCCGGGCGTACCGGTGTCGCGCCAGTACTGCGCGGCGCGCTGCATCATGTACCAGGTGCCGTTGAGGTTGTTGTTGATGACCGCGTTCCAGCCCTTGGGCGCGTAGTCGATCGCGTTCTGCGGAAACTGGCCGCCGGCGTTGTTGACGGTGTAGTCGAGCCGGCCGAATTCTTGGTGAATACGTTTGAACAGCGCGTCGACCTGCTCGGGCTCGCGCACATTGGTCGGCACGCTGATCATCGACGCGCCCTGGCTGCGTGCGAAGTCGGTGACGACTTGCAGCTTCTCCGGCGTGCGGCCGCAGATCACCACCTTGGCGCCGAGCCGCGCGAACAGCAGCGCGGTCGCGCGGCCGATGCCACTGCCGCCGCCGGAGACCATCGCGACTTTTCCGGCGAACAGGTCGGAGCGATAGACCGTGTCGGCGGACCAGAGGGCTTCGGGGGAGTTGGGGTCGAGTTGATTCACAAACAGCCTCGCATTGATGTCCCCTCTCCCTCGGGGAGAGGGGCAGGGGTGAGGGCCTTGCAGATCGGGGCCGGCCTCGTCTCTGAGACGCCCTCATCCGGCGCTTCGCGCCACCTTCTCCCGGAGGGAGAAGGGAACAAAATCATCCGCGCAGCAACTCACCCGCGATGATCATCTTGCGCACTTCGGTGGTACCGGCGCCGATCTCGAGCAGCTTGATCGAGCGATACAGCCGGTTGATTTCGCTCTCCCAGATGTAGCCGCTGCCGCCGTGCACCTGCACCGCGTGGTTCAGCACCTTGTTCATCGTCTCGGCCACGTACATCACGCCGGCCGCGGTGATCTTGTGGATGTCGCCGCGGCCGCCTTCGCTTTCGTCGACCGAATTCGCCGCGCGCAGCACCTGATAGGTGAACACGCGCATCGACTCCACCCAGACGTACATCTCGGCGATCATCGACTGCACCATCTGGAAATCGGCGATCGGCTTGCCGAACTGCTTGCGCTGCTTGGCGTAGTCGATCGCCAGTTGCAGCGCACGCTCGGCGATGCCGAGACAGATCGGCGAGATCATCGCGCGTTCCAGGTCGAGGCCGGACATCACGATCTTGACGCCGCGGTTCTCTTCACCGACCAGATTCTCGGCCGGCACCTTGCATTCCTCGAACACCAGCTCGGCGGTCTGCGAGCCGCGGAAGCCCATTTTTTTCAGCTTCTGCGCCACCTTGAAGCCCGGCGCGTGCTTGTCGACGATGAACGCGCTGATGCCCTGTGCGCCCTTGTCCTTGTCGGTCTTGGCGTAGACCAGCAGCACGTCGGCGACCGGGCCGTTGGTGATGTAGATCTTGCTGCCGTTGAGATAGTAGTGGCCGCCTTCACGGCGCGCGGTCGTACGCATCGAGCCGAGCGCGTCGGAGCCGGCGCCGGGCTCGGTCAGGCCGAGTGCGCCGATCAGCTTGCCGCTGTTCATGCCGGGCAGATACTTCTCGCGCTGCGCGTCGTTGGCATTGCGCAGCAGGTTATTCATGCACAGGTTCTCGTGTGCGACCCAGGCCAGGCCGAGCGCGTGGTTCCAGCGTGAGAACGCCTGCAGGATCAGGCCGGAGGTGAACACGTCCATGCCCGAGCCGCCGTAGGCTTCCGGCGCGGTGACGCCGAAGTAACCGGTGGCGCCGATCTTCGGGAAGATCTCCTTGGGCCACCACTCCTCGTCGTCCATTTTCTGCGCGAGCGGATACAGCTCGGCCTGGGCGAAGCGGTCGGCGTTGCTGAGCACTTCCATCTCGTCGTTGCTGAGGCCGGAGAAGGCCTGCATCACGCTGACGCGCTGATCGTCTGCCATGGGTTTTTCTGGATCGTAGTGAGTCGGACTTACCAGCTAAGATAGGAAGCCGCCGGTGCCGCCGCTTCGTCCAATGAGGTGAGAACCCGGCGCAGCCCCAAGGCGCCAAACTGATTGGAGAAAACCGCATGGATGTTCGCGCTGCCGTTGCTTTCGAAGCCGGCAAACCCCTGGTCATCGAAACCGTGCAGCTGGACGGGCCGAAGTACGGCGAGGTGCTGGTCGAGATCAAGGCCACCGGCCTGTGCCATACCGACAAGTACACGCTGTCGGGCGCCGATCCTGAAGGCATCTTCCCGAGCATTCTCGGCCATGAAGGCGCCGGCATCGTCGTCGATGTCGGCCCCGGCGTGCGTCACCTCAAGAAGGGCGACCACGTGATTCCGCTGTACACGCCGGAATGCCGCGAGTGCAAGAGCTGCACCTCGCACAAGACCAACCTGTGCACCGCGATCCGCGCGACCCAGGGCAAGGGCCTGATGCCCGACGGCACCAGCCGCTTCTCGTTCCAGGGCAAGCCGGTGTATCACTACATGGGCTGCTCGACGTTTGCGAACTACACGGTGATGCCGGAAATCGCGCTGGCGAAAATCCGCGAGGACGCGCCATTCGACAAGGTCTGCTACATCGGCTGCGGCGTCACCACCGGCATCGGCGCGGTGCTGTTCACGGCCAAGGTCGAGGCCGGCGCCAGTGTCGTCGTGTTCGGCCTCGGCGGCATCGGCCTCAACGTGATCCAGGGTGCGAGGATGGTCGGTGCCGACAAGATCATCGGCGTCGACACCAACCCGGCGCGCGAGGCGATGGCGCGCTCGTTCGGCATGACGCATTTCGTCAACCCCAAGGAAATCCAGGGCGATCTGGTCGCGCACCTGGTCGAGCTGACCGGCGGTGGCGCCGACTACAGTTTCGAGTGTGTCGGAAACACCACACTGATGCGTCAGGCGCTGGAGTGCTGTCACCGCGGCTGGGGCGTCAGCACGATCATCGGCGTCGCCGCCGCCGGCCAGGAAATCAGCACGCGGCCGTTCCAGCTGGTCACCGGCCGGCGCTGGCAGGGCACCGCTTTCGGTGGCGCGCGCGGCCGCACCGACGTGCCGAAGATCGTCGACTGGTACATGGACAGGAAGATCAACATCGACGATCTGATCACCCACGTGATGCCGCTGGACGACATCAACAAGGGCTTCGACCTGATGACGCGCGGCGAGTCGATCCGCGGCGTGGTCGTGTACTGAGTGACGCCGGTGCGGTTCTTGCCAATGCTTTGCGCCTGACACACTCGAATCGGAGCCCGGAATGAACGAGCCGACCCGCAAACTGCTGGACACGTACTACGCGCGCTTCAACGCGCAGGACTGGAACGGCTTTCTCGATCTGCTGACCGACGACGTCGTGCACGACATCAACCAGGGCGGCCGCGAAACCGGCCGTGATGCGTTCCGCGAATTTTTGAAGCGCATGGATCGCAGCTACAGCGAGCAGATCGTCGACCTCTCGATCACGACCAACGACGACGGCTCGCGCGCCGCGGTCGAGTTCACCGTGCTCGGCACCTACAAGAACACCGACGAAGGCCTGCCGCCCGCGACCGGCCAGCAGTACAAGCTGCCGGCCGGCGCGTTCTTCGAGATCAGCGGCGGCAAGGTCGCGCGTATCAGCAACTACTACAACCTGCAGGACTGGCTGAAGCAGGTGGGCGCGTAAGCGTGGAGAGCCTGCGGCTGCAGAAGCTGGCCGGCGAGGCCATCCTGACCCAGATGGATGCGCTCGCCGCGCTGCGCATCCGCGTGTTTCGCGACTGGCCCTATCTGTACGAAGGCAGCGCGGAGTACGAGGCGCATTACCTGCAGGTCTATGTCGACTGTCCGCGCAGCCTCGCCGTGCTGGTCTGGGACGGCGAGCGCTGCATCGGCGCGTCGACCTGCCTGCCGCTGGCCGACGCGCTGCCGGACATGCAGCAGCCCTTCGTGGAGCGCGGCATGGACTTGTCGCGCATCGACTACTTCGGCGAATCGGTGCTGCTGCGCGAATACCGCGGTCGCGGTGTCGGCGTCGAGTTCTTCAGGCAGCGCGAGGCGCATGCACGCGAGCATGGCCTGAGCATCTGCGCGTTCTGCGCGGTGGATCGCGATCCGCACGATCGGCGCAAGCCGGCCGACTATGCCGGCAACGACGCGTTCTGGACGCATCGCGGCTATCGCAAACAGCCGGAAATGGTCAGCCATTTTTCCTGGCCGGACATCGGCGAAAGCGAGTCCAGCGACAAGCCGATGACGTTCTGGATGAGGGAACTGGATGTTTGATTTCGATTGCAGCGGCTATCACACACCCCGTTCGTCCCGAGTAGCCCGCAGCGCGGGCGTATCGAGGGACCGGATGGCGGGATCGGCGATCGGGTCCCTCGATACGCCGCTGCGCGGCTACTCGGGACGAACGGGGGCACAATGACCGCCTTCATCGTCGCCACCTCCGCCTACCCGGTCAGCACACCAAGCAGCTGGGCCGAAGTCGAGCAGACGCTGACGCGCTGGGTCAGCCAGGCCGCGGACCACCACGCGCAGCTGCTGGTGTTCCCCGAATATGCGGCGATGTCGCTGGCCGCGCTGTTCGGCGATCCGCTGCGCGGCGATCTGCATGGGCAGCTCGATGCGCTGCAGTCACTGCGCGACGACTACCTGCAGCTGCATCAGCGTCTCGCGCAGCAGCACCGGGTGCACATTCTTGCGGGCAGTTTCCCGTGGAAGACCGCGCCGCAGCGCTTCCATAACCGCGCCTGGCTGTGTACGCCGGACGGCGAGCCGCGATACCAGGACAAGCAGATCATGACGCGCTTCGAGCGCGAGGTCTGGGCGATCAGCAGCGGCGAGCCGCAGCAGGTGTTCGATACCGCGCTCGGCAGGCTCGGCGTCGCGATCTGCTACGACTCGGAGTTTCCGCTGCTGGCGCGCGCGCAGGTCGAAGCCGGCGCGGAGATGCTGCTGGTGCCGTCCTGCACCGATGCGCTGGCCGGCTATCACCGCGTGCGTGTCGCCGCGCAGGCGCGCGCGCTGGAGTCGCAGTGCTATGTGCTGGTGTCGCCGCTGGTGGGCGAGGCCGCGTGGTCGCCGGCGATCGATGTGAATGTCGGCGCGGCCGGAGTGTACGGGCCGCCGGATCGCGGGTTTCCGGATGATGGTGTCGTCGCGCAGGGCGCGATCACCGAGGCCGGCTGGGTTTATGCACCGATCGATCTGGAGCTCGTGCGCAATGTGCGCAAGAACGGGCAGGTGCTGAATTATGCGCATTGGAGCGAGCAGCGGCCTTAGAGGACGGAATCGCGGGCAAGCCCGCTCCTACAGGGCGCCGTTGTGGGATCGGGCTTGCCCGCGAATCACACGCTCAGAACCAGCCGTCCTGCATCTCCAGCGTGGTCGTATCCATCGCCGCCAGCAGATCCAGCATCGGGCCGATTTTCGGCAGTTCCCAGTTGAAGAAATACTGGCAGGCCTGCAGCTTGCCGCGATAGAAATCGCTGGAGCCTTCGGCGCGCTGCGCGACCAGCGCCTGCTCCAGCCAGATCCAGGCCAGCACGGTGTGGCCGAACGCTTCGAGGTAGACGCTGGCGTTGGCCAGGGTCTTCTGCGGATCGCCATCGGCCCACAGCCGCTGCGTGACCACGGCGACGTTCTGCAGCGACTCGCCCAGTTCCTTGGCGTAGCCGGCGAGCAGCGGCAGCGCCGCCGCGGCCTTGACCGTCTTCTGCACCACGTCGCCCAGTGCCTTCAGCGCCGCGCCGTTCTGCATCACCACCTTGCGGCCGAGCAGGTCCAGGCCCTGCACGCCGTGGGTGCCTTCGTGGATCGGATTCAGGCGGTTGTCGCGGTAGAACTGCTCGACGTTGTAGTCGCGCGTATAGCCGTAGCCGCCGTGCACCTGGATCGCCAGGCTGTTCGCCTCCAGACACCATTGCGAGGGCCAGCTCTTGGCGATCGGCGTGAGGATTTCCAGCAGCAAGCTGACACGCTCACGCTCGGCTGCGTCTTCGGCATTGCGCTGCTCGTCGACCAGCAGCGAGCAATACAGGTTCAGTGCCAGCGCGCCTTCGACATAGGCTTTCTGCGCCAGCAGCATGCGGCGCACGTCGGCGTGCTCGATGATGCACAGCTGCGGTGCGCTGGCCTCCTTGCCGGAGGCGGTGACGATGCGGCCCTGCAGCCGCGTGCGCGCATATTCCAGCGCATGCAGGTAGCCGGTGTAGCCGAGCATGGTCGCGCCGAGGCCGACGCTGATGCGCGCCTCGTTCATCATGTGGAACATGCAGGACAGGCCGCGATGCTTTTCGCCGACCAGGTAGCCGATCGCGCCGGCGTTTCCTTCTGGCCTGTACTTCGTGCCTTCGCCGAAATTGAGCAGGCAGTTGGTGGTGCCGCGATAGCCCATCTTGTGATTCAGGCCGGCGAGCACGACGTCATTGTGTTCGCCGATGTTGCCGGCCTCGTCGACCAGGTACTTGGGCACCGCGAACAGCGATATGCCCTTGACGCCGGGAATCAGCTTGCCGCTTTCATCCGGCACTTTCGCCAGCACCAGATGCACGATGTTGTCGTTGAGTTCGTGCTCGCCGCCGGAGATCCACATCTTGTTGCCGGTCAGCCGGTACTGCGGCCCCAGCTTGCTTTCGCCCTCGTATTCGGCGCGCGTCGCGACGTCGCTCAGCGACGAACCGGCCTGCGGCTCGGACAGGCACATGGTGCCGTAGTAGCGGCCTTGGAATTCGGGTTTGACGAAGGCCTCGATCTGCGCCGGCGTGCCGTGCTTGAGCAGGGTGTTGGCATTGCCGATGGTCAGGAACAGGTAGGCCGAGGTGCTGACGTTGGCGGCGAGAAAATACGCGAACGAGGCCTTCTCGACCACGGTCGGCAGCTGCATGCCGCCGAGTTCGGCGTCCTGCGCGGCGGCCATCAGGCCCGCCGCGCAATAGGCGTCGAGCGCGGTCTTCACTTCCGGGTTCAGATGCACGCGCTCGCCGTCGAAATGCGGCTCGTGCTGGTCGTTCTTCTTGTTGTGCGTCGCGAACAGATCGCTGGCCATGCGCGCGCTGGTGTCGAGCACCGCGTCGAAGGTTTCGCGCGCGTGATCGGCGAAGCGCGGATAGCGCGTCAGCTGCTCGACGTTCAGCCATTCGTACAGCAGGAAGTCGAGATCGCGACGCGACAGGATCAGGGACATGGCATATCCGGCAGAAATTTTCCGCAGGATACAACTACGCAACACCCGTAGGGCGGGTCGTGTCCGCCGGCTTTTCAGCGCGGCGGCAGCTCGTTGCGCTCCAGCTCCAGCGCCGGCATGTTGTCCGGCAGGCGCCGCGCCTGCTGCACGATCGCCGCATCGATCGGCTTGTAGCCGGGCGCGGGTTTGTTGATCACCTCGGCGATGTAGCGCACCACCTCGACGATCTGCACGTCGGTGAAGCGGACGCCGAAGCGCGGCATCAGGCCGTAGTACAGCTTGTCGCCGACCGCGACCGAGCCATACGGCCCGTAGATGATCGCGTGCGCGACGTAGAGCTGGCCTTCGCGTGTCGCCAGCCATTGGCTCATGCCGACCAGCGGTGGAAAGCCGTTGCCCTCGTCGTCTTCGCCGCCGCGGCCCTTGCCGTCGGGCAGGTGGCAGACCGCGCAGCGGTCGTTGTAGATCTGCCGGCCTTCGGTCGGCGTGTAGATCACGCGATTGGTCTTCTTCTGCGCCAACGCCGGCGTCGGCAGCAGGCTCAGCGCCAGCAGGGCCGACTGCATCGTGTTCACGCGAAAAAGCATCGGCCCTCATCCCATCCGGCAGCGGCCACTGGTCAGGCAATAAGCAAGCCAGCGAAGGTCTGCTAAGGTCCCATGATCAATGCCGCGTACAAGCATGGCCACCAATCCGTCCAGCGGTTCGTCCCGCAATCGTGTCATTTACGCGGCGCTCGCCGGCAATCTGCTGATCGCGATCACCAAGTTCATCGCCGCCGGCATCACCGGCAGCTCGGTGATGCTCAGCGAAGGCATCCATTCGCTGGTCGACACCGGCAACGAACTGCTGCTGCTGTACGGGCTCAAGCGCTCGCGCAAGCCGGCCGACCGCTTCCATCCGCTGGGCTACGGGCGCGAGCTGTATTTCTGGAGCTTCATCGTCGCGCTGCTGGTGTTCACGGTCGGCGCCGGCGTGTCGTTCTACCAGGGCGTGTCGCGCGTGCTCGATCCGCGACCGCTGGAGAGCGTCACCGCCGCCTACCTCGTGCTGGCGCTGTCGTTCGTGTTCGAAGGGACGTCGTGGCTGATCGCGATTCGCGAGTTCCGCGCGTCCAAGGGCCAGGCCGGTTACCTCGAGGCCGCGACCGCGAGCAAGGACCCGAGCGTGTTCAGCGTGCTGTTCGAGGACAGCGCGGCGCTGCTGGGCCTGATCGTCGCCTTCGTCGGCATCACCGCGGCCCACCAGCTGCACATTCCGGAGCTCGACGGCGCCGCCTCGATCGGCATCGGCGTGATTCTCAGCGCCACGGCGCTGTTTCTGGCGCGCGAAAGCAAGGAGCTGCTGATCGGCGAGCCGGCGCTGGTGGCGGTGCAGGAATCGATCCTGAAAATCGCCGGCGAAGATCCGTCGATACTCCATGCCAACGGCGCGATCACCTCGCACCTGTCACCGAGCCAGGTGTTCGTCGCGCTCAGCGCCGAGTTCTGCGACGGCCTGACGACCGACCAGATCGAATGCACGGTCGACCGGCTGGAGGCGCGCATCCGTCAGCGCCATCCGGAAGTCGGCCTGCTGTTCATCAAGCCGCAGTCGCGCGCGATGTGGCAGGCGCGACAGCCGCGTTCGCCGCCGCCGGCTTTGAGCTGAGCGGCCGCAACGCCTCGTCGCCGACCGCCGCGACCGGCTGCGTGCGGAAGCGCTTGTGCACCCAGCGGTATTGCTCCGGATGTTCGCGAATCGCGGACTCGACCCAGGCGTTGATGCGCGAGCAGTCGTCGACCTCGCTGTCGCCGGGGAAGTGCGGCAGCGGCGCGCCGAAGCGCAGGCTGTAGCCGCCCTGTGCGTCGCGCCAGTAATTCAGCGTCATCACCTGGGCGCCGCTCATTTTCGCGTAGCGCGTGGTCGCGGTGATGGTCGCGGCCGGCATGCCGAACAGCGGCGCGAACACATGCGCCTTGGCTGGGCCGAAGTCGCGATCCGGCGAGTACCAGACCACGCGCCCGGCGCGCAGCCGGCGCACCAGGGCGCGGGTCGACGCCGATTCGATCGCCGCGGTGTCGGCGCCGGCGCTGTCCAGCGGCGCGACGTCGGGGCGGCTGCGGCCGCGGCGCTGCACCCATTCGATGACCGGATTGGGCGCGGCCCGATACATGAAGTCGACTTCGACATGACGTCGCAGCAGCGTTGCGCAGATGTCCATCGTCGTCGTGTGCGGCACCAGCAGGATCACGCCGCGGCCTTCGCGCTGCGCCCGCTGCAGATGCTCGATGCCGGCGACCGAGTTCAACAGCCGCTCGCTGCGCCTGACCGGCCACCACCAGCCGATCAGCCGCTCCATCACGCCGATGCCGTAGGACTGTGCATTGGCCAGTTGCAGCCGCTTGCGCGCGTGATCGCTCATCGTCGGAAAGCACAGCCGCAGCTGTTTCGCCGCGCGGCGATGACGCTTGCGCTGCAGCCAGTAAGCGCCGGTGCCGATCAGCCGGCCGATGCGCAGCAGCAGCGGGTAGGGCAGTTGCGCGACGGGCCATGCGAGCCCCAGCAGCAACCAGGTCGGCCAGTGTCGTGGTGTGAGCAAGCGTCGATGGGGGCGCTCTACGACGGCGGCCGCGGGCCCTTCTTCAGCAGCCAGCTGCGCCGCGCCCCAACGGGCCGACGACCCGGTGGCACGCAGCCGCCCGGCAAGCACTCTGCACATTTCGCCTCCGTGGCACGATTGTCCGCGTTTACTTCCGCTCCCGTTCCGGGAGCCGAGCCCGTATCCATACGGGCAGCGAACGCGAATCCTAAGCGTGGCCGCGAGAGGCTCGCAATACTCCTGCTGTTGCGCGCTGAAACTTATCGGCTGATATGGCGGGCCAGTTCCATCTTGCCGATCTGGTTGCGATGCACTTCATCGGGGCCGTCGGCGAAGCGCAGCGTCCGGGCCTGCGCGTACGCGTAGGCCAGCGGAAAGTCGTCGGAAACGCCGCCGCCGCCGTGCACCTGCATCGCCCAGTCGATCACCTTGCAGGCCATCAGCGGCGCGGCGACCTTGATCATCGCGATCTGCTTGGCCGCGATCTTGTTGCCGACGGTGTCCATCATGTACGCGGCGTTCAGCGTCAGCAGACGGCACTGGTCGATGTCGATGCGCGCCTCGGCGATGCGTTCCAGCGTCACGGTCTGTTCGGCGACCGGCTTGCCGAAGGCGACGCGGCCCAGCGCACGCTTGCACATCAGCTCCAGCGCGCGCTCGGCCAGGCCGATCAGGCGCATGCAGTGATGGATGCGGCCCGGCCCGAGACGGCCCTGCGCGATCTCGAAGCCGCGGCCTTCGCCGAGCAGCATGTTGCCGGCCGGCACGCGTACGTTGTCGAACAGCAGCTCGCCGTGGCCATGCGGCGCGTCGTCGTAACCGAACACCGGCAGGTGGCGCAGGATTTTCAGGCCCGGCGTGTCGCGCGGCACCAGGATCATGCTCTGCTGCGAATGACGGCTGGCGTTGTTGGGGTCGCTCTTGCCCATGAAGATGAACACCGCGCAGCGCGGATCGTTGGCGCCGGACGACCACCACTTGCGGCCGTTGAGCACGTAGTCGTCGCCATCGCGGACGATGCTGCTGCTGATGTTGGTCGCGTCGGACGAGGCGACGTCCGGCTCGGTCATCGCGAAGCAGCTGCGGATTTCGCCGTTGAGCAGCGGCTTGAGCCAGCGCTCCTGCTGCTCGGGCGTGCCATAGCGCTCCAGCACCTCCATGTTGCCGGTGTCCGGCGCATTGCAGTTGAACACTTCCGGCGCCCAGGGCACGCGGCCCATGATCTCGCACAGCGGCGCGTACTCGGTGTTGCTCAAACCCGCGCCGTGCCTGGATTCCGGCAGGAACAGGTTCCACAGGCCGGCGGCCTTGGCCTTGGCTTTCAGCTCTTCGACGACTTTGGTCGGCTGCCAGCGATCGCCTTCGGCGACTTCGTCGGCAAAGCGCTTTTCGTTCGGGTAGACCTGCTCGTCCATGAATGCGATCAGGCGTTTCTGCAGATCCTTGACGCGGTCGGAATATTCGAAATCCATCATGCTGCTCCTGCTTCTTTTGCGATCGTGATGACGACCTTGCCCGACACGCGTCGGTCCATCAGCGCGCGGATCGCCTCGCCGCCGCGCTCCAGCGGATAACGCTCGCCGACGTGCGGACGCAGGCGGTCTTCCTGCAACCAGCCGAACAGCGTCGTCAGATCCTGGTAATTCTTCTTCGGCTCGCGCTTGATGTATTCGCCCCAGAACACGCCGACCAGGCTGCAGCCCTTGAGCAAGGTCAGGTTCGCCGGCAGCTTCGGGATTTCGCCGTTGGCGAAGCCGATGATCAGATGGCGGCCGCGCCAGGCGCTGGCGCGCAGCGCGACTTCGGTGAACGCGCCGCCGACCGGATCGTAGGTCACGTCGACGCCCTTGCCTTCGGTGATCTGCTTCAGTCGTTCCTTCAGGTCTTCGCTGCTGTAGTTGATCAGCTCGTCGGCGCCGTGCTGCTTGCACACCGCGAGTTTCTCGGCGCTGGATGCGGCCGCGATCACGCGCGCGCCGAGCACCTTGCCGATCTCGATCGCGGCGAGCCCGACGCCGCCGGAGGCGCCGAGCACCAGTAGGGTTTCACCCGGCTGCAGCGCGGCGCGATCGGCCAGCGCGTGGTACGAGGTGCCGTAGGTCATCACGAAAGCCGAGGCGGTGACGAAGTCCAGGCCGCTGGGCATCGGCACCAGCGCGAAGGCGTCGGCGAGCACCCGTTCGGCGAAAGCGCCCCAGCCGGTGAATGCGATCGCGCGGTCGCCGGGCCGCACGTTCTTCACTTTCGCGCCGACCGCCTCGACCACGCCGGCGCATTCGCCGCCCGGCGCAAATGGCAGCGCCGGCTTGAACTGGTACTTGTTCTGGATGATCAGCGTGTCCGGAAAATTCACGCCGGCCGCATGCACGCGGATCAGCACCTGGGTTTCGCCGGGCACCGGAACCTCGGTGTCTTCGACGACCAGGGTTTCGGGCTCGCCGTGTTGTTTGCAGAGCAGGGCTTTCATTTTTTATATCTCCTGTGCTTTGTCCCTCTCCCCTTGTGGGAGAGGGTGTCGCGTAGCGACGGGAGAGGGGTTGAGATTTTCAGGCTCGCGACCCCTCTCCGGCCCTTCGGGCCACCCTCTCCCACAAGGGGAAAGGGTTTGAAACATCAAGCCGTCAGATAGCCGCCATCGACATTGATGCAGGCGCCCGTGGTGTAGCTCGCCGCCGGCGACACCAGGTACAGCACCGTGCCCGCCATTTCATCCGGCTCGGCATGACGGCCCATCGGGATGTGCGACATGAAGCCGGCGTTGGCCTCGCCCTGCTTGATCAGCGTCGCGGCGAACTTGGTGTCGGTCAGGCCCGGCAGTAGCGCGTTCACGCGAATGTTCAGCGGCGCGCATTCGCGGGCGAACGCGCGCGTCATCGCGATCACCGCGGACTTGGTCACCGAATAGATACCCTGCAGCGGACCGGGCACGACGCCGTTGATCGAGGCGGTGTTGACGATCACGCCGCCGCCGCTTTTCTGCATCAGCTTGACGCCGCCGCTGCTCATGAACCAGTAGCCGCGAATGTTGACGTCGACGGTCTTCTGGAAGGCGCCGACATCGGTTTCCCAGATCGGGCCGTAGTGCGGATTGGTCGCAGCGTTGTTGACCAGGATGTCGAGGCGACCGTGACTCGCCTCGACCTGCGCGAACAGCGCGTCGATCTGCGCCATCTCGCCGATATGGCAGGCCAGCGCACCGGCCTGGCCGCCGGCCTCGCGAATGCTCGCCGCGACGCGCTCGCAGTCGGCCAGCTTGCGGCTGGAGACGACGACCTGCGCGCCGGCCGCGGCCAACGTGCGCGCGATCGATTCGCCGATGCCGCGGCTGGCGCCGGTGACGACGGCGACCTTGCCGCTGAGGTCGAACAGCGCAGCGGGGCTGTGGGGTGAGGTCATCGGGCGATTCTCCGGCGCGGGGCTAGACGGTTTGCGCAGAGCCTATGCCGGCCGGTACCCTCGATCAAATGAATACGGCTCATGCCGATCCATCAGTCCCATTCATGTAATCCCGCCAGCGCGCCGTGCAACTCGACCGCATCGATCTGAACCTGTTCGTGGTGCTCGACGCGATCTTCAGCGAGGGCGGCATCACCCGCGCCAGCGAGAAACTGCATCTGACCCAGCCCGCGGTCAGCCACGCGCTGAACCGCTTGCGCCGGCTGTTCGACGACCCGCTGTTCGTGCGCGAAGGCCGCAGCCTGGTACCGACGCCGCTGGCGCGCGGCCTGATCGAGCCGGTGCGCGCGGCGCTGCGCGCTCTGGAAGTGACGCTGGGCGAAACCCGCGGCTTCGATCCGGCGAGCATGCGCCGCCGCTTCACCATCGCCGTGCGCGACGTGCTCGAGGCACGGCTGCTGCCGCCGCTGATGCAGCGCATCGCCGTTGAGGCACCGAACGTCGAGATCGTCGCGGTGCGCGCGGATCGCCGCGAGCTGGAAGCCGAACTCGCGCGCGGCACGCTGGATGCGGCGATCGACATGCTGCTGCCGCTGTCCGACGCGGTACGGCGCCAGCGTGTCGGTGAAGACGGGCTGGTCGTGGTCGCGCGTGCCGGCCACCCGCTGGCCGGACCCGCGCTGGATCTCGACACCTACCTGCAGCTCGACCACGTGCTGACCAGCTCGCGCCGCAGCGGCCAGTCGCTGGAAGACATGGAGCTGAGCCGCCAGGGCCTGCAGCGCCGCGTGCGCCTGCGCTGCCAGCACTACTTCAGCGCCTGCCGCGTGGTCAGCCAGACCGACCTGGTGCTGACCATGCCGGAGAGCTACGCACGCATCGCCAGCCAGCAATGGAACCATCAGCTGCTGCCGTTCCCGCTGCCGACACCGACCTTGGATGCGGTGCTGTACTGGCATGCGCAGGCGGAGAGCGACGCGGCGAATCGGTGGTTGCGGGAAAGGTTGCTGGAGACGTTCGTGGCCTGAGCGGATTGTGCTTGGTTGCTTGCGCCATCCCGGGTTTCACCCGGGCTACAACGGCTGCGTAGCCCGGGTGAAACCCGGGGTCGTGCCGAACCGAGCCGGGCTACTTCTTTCTCTCCTTGCTGAGCTTGCGCGCCAGCGCGATCAGGTGCGTCATGCTCGCCGACTGGTAGTTCTCGCGGTAGACCAGTGACATGCGTGCCTTCGGCGCCGGGTCGTCGATGCGCTTGTAGATCACGCCGTCGGAGTTGATCTGGCGCATCGACGCCGGGACCATCGACACACCCAGGCCGGCGGCGACCAGGTTGACGATCGAGGTCACCTGCGAGGCCTCCTGCTCGATGCGCGGCGAGAAGCCGCCGTGGCGGCAGGCGGCGATGATTTCGTCGTACAGGCCGGAGCCGACTTCGCGCGAGAACATCACGAAGGGCTCGCGCGCCAGTGCCGATACCGGCAGGGTTTTCTGCTTGCCCAGCGGATGGTTCGACGGCAGCGCGATCAGCAGGTCCTCGTCGAACAGCGTCTCGACCACCAGGCCGGGATCGTCGCTGATCAGCGGCCGCACGAAGGCCGCGTCGATGGTGCCGGCGAGCACCGCCTTGGCCAGCTCCGGCGTGCTGCCCTCGGTCAGCTTCAGCGACACCGAGCGGTATTGCTCGCGATATTCGCGCAGGATCAGCTGCACGCGCGGATGGAACGGCGCCGAGTTGATCATGCCGATGGTGATCGCGCCCTGGTCGCCGCGCGCGATGCGCTGCACGTTGCGCGTGGCGCGCTCCACCTGGGCCAGGATCGCTTTCGCGTCGAAGAAGAAGGCCATGCCGGTTTCGGTCAGCGCCACGCCGCGCGGCAGGCGCTTGAACAGCGGCGAGCCGAGTTCGGCTTCGAGCTGCTGGATCTGCTGCGACAGCGGCGGCTGGCCCAGGCCGAGGCGCTGCGCCGCGCGCGTGAAGTGCAGCTCCTCCGCGACCGCGACGAAGTAGCGCAGATGTCTCAGTTCCATCTGATATTCCCCACATATGGACAATAAGAGTGCCATATATTGGACGTATCGTTAAGCCCCCGATTACAGTCGCGGACCAGGCTGCTATCGTGGCAGGCCAGCGAGAATTCAGAATGCTGATGAACGACATGGATCCGAATCCGGCCGAGACCAAGGAATGGCTCGATGCGCTGCAGGCCGTGCTGGAGCGCGAGGGCCCCGAGCGCGCGCACCAGTTGCTCGAAACGCTGACCGAGAAGGCGCGTCTGTCCGGCGCCTTCATTCCGTTCTCGCCGAACACGCCTTACGTCAACACGATTCCGCCGCACCTGGAAGAGCGCAGCCCCGGCGATCACGCGCTGGAGTGGAAGATCCGATCCTTGCTGCGCTGGAACGCGATGGCACTGGTGGTCAATGCGAACAAGGAGCATCACGGCATCGGCGGCCACATCGCCTCGTATGCCTCCGCGGCCACGCTCTATGAGGTTGGCTTCAATCATTTCTGGAAAGGCGCGGATCATCCCGACGGCCAGGATCTGGTCTACATCCAGGGCCATTGCACGCCGGGCATTTATGCGCGCGCCTATCTCGAAGGCCGGCTGAGCGAAGACCAGCTCGACAACTTCCGCATGGAGGCGCTGTCGCCGGGCCTGTCCTCGTATCCGCATCCCTGGCTGATGCCGGACTTCTGGCAGTTCGCGACCGTGTCGATGGGCCTCGGGCCGATCATGGCGATCTACCAGGCGCGGCTGATGAAGTACATGCATCACCGCGAATTGAAGGACATGACCCATCGCAAGGTCTGGTGCTTCTGCGGTGACGGCGAGATGGACGAGCCCGAATCCGTCGGCGCGCTGGACATCGCCGACCGCGAGAAGCTCGACAACCTGGTGTTCGTCGTCAACTGCAACCTGCAGCGTCTCGACGGCCCGGTGCGCGGCAACGGCAAGATCATCCAGGAGCTGGAAGGCTACTTCCGCGGCGCCGGCTGGAACGTGATCAAGCTGGTCTGGGGCGGGCCCTGGGATGCGCTGCTGGCGCGCGATCCCAGCGGCAAGCTGATCCAGGCGATGAACGAAACCGTCGATGGCGAATACCAGAGCTACAAGGCGCGCGGCGGTGCGTTCACGCGCGAACATTTCTTCGGCAAGTATCCGGAAACCGAGCGGCTCGTTTCGACACTCAGCGACGAGGAAATCGCCGCGTTGCCGCGCGGCGGTCACGACGCGCACAAGGTTTACGCGGCTTATGCGGCGGCGATGAAGCACACCGGTTCGCCGACGGTGATCCTGGCCAAGACCGTCAAGGGTTACGGCATGGGCGAGGCCGGCGAAGGCCAGAACATCACCCACCAGCAGAAGAAGATCGGCCTGGATGCGCTGCGCAAGTTCCGCGACCGCTTCAAGATCCCGGTGCCGGACGACCAGCTCGAGGAAATGCCGTTCTACAAGCCGGCCGAGGATTCGCCCGAGATCCAGTACCTGAAAAGGCGCCGCGCCGAACTCGGCGGTTCGCTGCCGGCGCGCGTGGTCAGGAAGGAAGTGCTGGAAATTCCGCCACTGTCGACTTTCCAGCGCCTGCTCGATGGCACCGGCGAGCGCGAAATCAGCACGACGATGAGCTTCGTGCAGCTGCTGCAAACCCTGATCCGCGACAAGAACGTCGGCAAGCGCGTCGTGCCGATCATTCCGGATGAAGCGCGTACGTTCGGCATGGAGGGCATGTTCCGCCAGCTCGGCATTTATTCCATCGTCGGCCAGAAGTACAAGCCGGAAGATGCCGACCAGCTCGCGTTCTACAAGGAAGACATCAAGGGCCAGATTCTCGAGGAAGGCATCACCGAAAGCGGCGCGATGTCGAGCTTCATCGCCGCCGGCACGGCGTATGCGAACCACGCCTACAGCCTGCTGCCGTTCTACGCGTTCTATTCGATGTTCGGCTTCCAGCGCGTGATGGATCTGTGCTGGGCCGCCGGCGACATGCGCACGCGCGGCTTCCTGCTGGGTGCCACCGCCGGCCGC